>NZ_QAJD01000059.1:0-11107 GCF_003061465.1 Aeromonas sp. HMWF017 | reverse complement strand
CCAGAGTTTGTTCCAGCGACTCGGCATCAATGATGCCAATAGCGAGCAAAATCGCGCTGCCATCAACCACTTTATGGGTGAGCTGATGCAGACTCTGGGGCAGGAGAATGGTGGCCAATCCCTCCCGGCTGCCATCGATAGCGCCCGCAACCAGCTGGCGAGCGGCACCCTGAGTACCCGTCTCGATGCGCTGCAAAGTGAGCTCGATACCCTCAAGGATTCCCTCGGTGCCAGCCATCTCGACCTCGACCAGCTGCTCGCTGCCTTTAAACAGACTCTGCCCAATGGCAAGGGCGATGGGGTGGGCAAGCTGCTAAATGCCAGTGCCTGAACGGTAGCAGGCAATAAAAAACGGCAACCTTGGGTTGCCGTTTTGCTTTCTAGTTCGAATGACAAGCAGGTTGGTTTAACCCGTCCGTTTTGCCAGCCAGGTTTCGGCTGCGGTCAGGGCTGCCTCTACCTGCTCGCGGGCAACACCGCCTTTGGCGACCCGTTTGGCGAGGGTCGCTTCCAGTTCCAGATTGGGGTAGACGTCGAACTCGATCACCGGGCTGAAGCGCTGGAACTCGCCGATGGAGAGCTCTTCCAGCGGTTTGCCCATGCTGATGGCAAAGACCACGGTTTCGCCGACGATATGGTGCGCTTCACGGAACGGAATCCCCTTGGCTACCAGATAGTCCGCCAGCTCGGTAGCGTTGGCGTAACCGCCCTGCGCCGCCGCCATGGTGCGCTCGCCATTGACCTTCAGATCGATCAGCACCAGCGCCGCCATGTCGAGGCAGTCGTGCCAGGTGTCGAGGGCATCGAACAGCCCCTCTTTGTCTTCCTGCATGTCCTTGTTGTAGGCCAGCGGCAGCGCCTTGAGGCTCATCAGCATGCCCATCTGGGCGCCGACCACCCGGCCGGTCTTGCCACGAATAAGCTCCAGCGCATCGGGGTTCTTCTTCTGCGGCATCAGCGATGAGCCGGAGGTAACCGCGTCGGAGAGCTCGACAAAGCCCGCCTCGCCGGTGTTGTAGAAGATAAGGTCTTCGGCAAAGCGCGACAGGTGGGTCATGGAGAGGGACGCCACGTGCATCAGCTCCACCACGTGATCCCGATCGGAGACCGAATCCAGACTGTTGCGGGTGGCGCCGGTAAAGCCCATGTCGAGCGCCAAGGCTTCGCGGTCGATGGCGTAGGCAGTGCCCGCCAGCGCGCCGCAGCCGAGCGGGCTGGTGTCGAGGCGTTTCAGCGCATCCTGCAGGCGGGAGTAATCCCGCTCCAGCATCTCCACATAGGCCAGCGCCCAGTGGGCATAGGTGACCGGCTGGGCCCGCTGCAGGTGGGTGTAACCGGGCAGCACCGCAGCCTGATTGGCGCGGGCAGAGGCGACCAGCCCCTGCTGCAGGGCGGTGATGGAGCCGAGCAGCAGCTCGCCCTGCGCCTTGCACCAGAGTTTCAAATCGGTGGCGACCTGATCGTTGCGCGAGCGACCGGTGTGCAGCTTCTTGCCGAGATCGCCGACGGCGGCGATGAGCTGACTCTCGACCCAGGAGTGGATATCTTCGGCGTCCGAGCTCAGGATCTGCTGGGGATCCTGCTGCACCGAAGCGAGCAGCACCTCCATCGCCTGCTGCAACTTGCCCTGCTCATCGGCGGTCAATACGCCCACCTTGACCAGCGCTTTGGCCCAGGCCATGGAGCCCTGAATATCCTGCTCCGCCAAGCGGTAATCGAACCGCAGCGAATCGTTGAACTGCTTGAACCTGCTATCGGCTCCCTGACTGAAGCGTCCACCCCAAAGTGCCATACTGCTCTCCTTGAATGCGTTGTCGGCGGCGCCCTGGCCACCGAGCTTGAAATCGTGCCCAGTTTTTCTGCGAGTCTGTTATCTCACAGAAGCGGCCGGGGCGCTGCCGCTCTTGTCACACCCGCTGATGATGGGTCAGGGGCTATGCCCTCTGCCTGTAGAAGAGGGGGCCATGCCCCCTCAACGGAATCAACGGGTTATCGCGCTTGATTAGCCGTGGGTGTGATCGCCACCGATAGCCTGATGCTGCTCCTTCATGGCGCGGATCCGGCTGGCCAGGGTGTAGAGACGGATAAAGCCTTCGGCATGGCTCTGGTCATACACTTCGTCGGCGCCGAAGGTAGCGAAGTCTTCGGAGTAGAGGCTGTTCGGCGACTTCTTCTGCACCGCGGTGACCTGACCCTTGTACATCTTCAGCACCACTTCACCGTCGAGATCTTCGGCGATGGCGTTGGCAGAGGCGAGGATCGCCTTGCACAGCGGGGTGAACCAGCGGCCGTCATAGACCAGATGGGAGAACTCGGCACCCAGCTTCTCCCGCCAGGCGCGGGTCGGGCGATCCAGTACCAGCTCTTCCACGGCGCGCAGCGCGGCGACCATCACGGTACCGCCCGGGGTTTCGTAGCAGCCACGGGACTTCATGCCCACCATCCGGTTTTCGGTGATGTCGATGCGGCCCACGCCGTGCTTGCCGGCCCGCTCGTTCAGGGTCATCAGGATCTGGTGCGGGCTGAGCGGCTGATCGTCAACGGCCACCACTTCACCCTGCGCCACGGTCAGCTTGACGTACTCCGGCTGATCCGGTGCCTGTTCGGCCGGTACGGTCCACTGCCAGACCGCTTCGGAGGGCTCGTTCCAGGTGCTCTCCAGCTCGCCACCCTCGGTGGAGATGTGCCAGGCGTTGGCGTCGCGGCTGTAGATCTTCTTCAGGGTCGCCTTGCAGGGAATGTTGCGGGTCTCCAGATAGGAGAGCAGATCTTCCCGGGAGCGCATGTCCCAGATCCGCCACGGGGCGATGACTTTCAGTTGGGGCGCCAGCGCGGCGACCGCACCTTCGAAACGCACCTGATCGTTACCCTTGCCGGTGCAACCGTGGGAGATGGCATCGGCCCCTTCCGCCAGTGCGGCCTCGACCATCGCTTTGGCGATCACCGGACGGGCCATGGAGGTGCCCAGCAGATAGGTGCCTTCATAGACGGCGCCGGTCTTCAGGGTCGGGTAGACGTACTCTTTGACGAACTCTTCCCGCAGATCCTTGATGATGCACTTGGTGGCGCCGGAGGCGATCGCCTTCTGCTCGATCCCTTCCAGATCGTCGCGCTCCTGACCGACGTCGGCCACAAAGGCGATGATTTCGGCGTCATAGTGCTCTTTGAGCCAGGGAATGATGGCCGAGGTATCCAGTCCACCCGAGTAAGCCAGTACGATCTTGTTGATTCCGCTCATGTTACTTCTCTCCGTGATGATTCGATGATGATTCAATAAAAGGGTCGTGATTCAGGTTGAGTGCCGCGTTACTTGTTGCCCTGACTATTTATGCCCAAACAGGGTCAGCAACACGGCGTTCTGGATATGCATCCGGTTTTCGGCCTCGTCCATGATGAGGGAGGCGGGGCCATTCATCACCTGCGAGGTGATCTCCAGCTCCCGGTGCGCCGGTTGGCAGTGCAGCACATGCTGGATGCCGGTGCGGTCGAGCAGGGCCTGGTTGATCTGGTAAGGCATAAAGAGGTCTTTGACCTGCTCCATCGGGGTGTTGTCACCCATGGAGACCCAGGTGTCGGTGTAGGCCACGTCGAACCCTTCGATATCCGCCACGTCATCGCTGATGTGGATGGTCGCCCCCGACTTGGCCGCCAGTGCCTGCGCCTGCAGGAAGATCTGGGTATCCGGGCCGTGACCTTTCGGGCAGATGAGGGTGACGTCGGTGCCGAGGGTCGCCCCCAGCAGCAGCAGAGAGTGGCTGACGTTGTTGCCATCACCGAGGTAGGCAAGTTTCACCTTCGACAGGTCGTCGTAGTGCTCGGCAATGGTCATAAAGTCGGCCAGCCCCTGACAGGGGTGGTAGAGGTTGCACAGGCTGTTCACCACCGGCACTGTGCCGTGCTCTGCCAGCTCGACCAGAGTCTGGTGATCGAACACCCGGGCGACAATGGCATCACACCAGCGCGACAGGTTGGCAGCGAAATCCTTCACTGACTCCCGCTTGCCCAGTGCGCCGTTCTGCTGATCCAGATAGACGCTGTGGCCGCCCAGTTTGGCGATGCCGATGTCGAAGGTGACCCGGGTGCGCAGGGAGGGTTTCTCGAACAGGGTGACCACGCTCTTGCCGGCCAGCGCCTGGCTGTACTTCTTCGGGTCGGCCTTCACTGCTTTGCCCAGCGCAATCAGCGCCTCGATCTGGGCTTTATTCAGATCACTGTCTTTCAGAAGATGTTGCATCGGATGTTCCTTGTTCCGGTGGAGATCAAATAGTTACCTGGGTGCCGACCGCGCCGCCAGCCAGCAGCTTGAGCAGCTGATCCGGGTAGCGCCAGCTGGCGACACAGACCGGCTTGCCGAGGGTCTCGGCGGCGTGCAGGGCCGCTTCTACCTTGACCGCCATACCATCGCGGATCACCCCTTTCTCCATCAGATCCAGTGCGGTCAGCTTGTCGATCTGGGGCACCAGCTTGCCCTTGCCATCCAGGATGCCGCTCACATCGGAGAGCATCACCAGATCGGCACCGAGCGCCTCGGCAATGGCGGTGGCCGCCTGATCCGCGTTGACGTTCATCAGCTGCCCCTCGGCGGTGATGCCGATGGAGCTCACCACCGGCAGGAAGCCCTGACCGAGGATGCCTGCTACCAGCGCCGGGTTGCCCGGCTTGCACTCGCCGACCGCGCCGAGGTCCGGGTCGAGCTGGGTCACCTGACAGAGGCCGCCATCCGCCAGGCAGAGCCCCACAGCCGGAATGCCGGTGGCGATCGCCTTGGCCATCATCTGTTTGTTGGCAGTGCCCGCCAGCGCACCGGCAATAAAGGGGATCTGCTCGAACGGGGTCACCCGCAGGCCATTCTTCTTGGTGGAGGTGAGACCCAGCCCCTTGAGCAGGTCATCCACCAGACAGCCACCGCCGTGCACCAGCACCAGCGGACGGTGCTGATCGTCGAGAAAGGTTTTGAGGGTGGCGAACAGGGCGGTCAGCGCCTCGTCGTTCTCGATAAGGGCGCCGCCCAGCTTGATTACCAACGTCTGTTTGTCCATGTCCGAGATCCTTCCTAAGTCCTTAAATCAGGCCGGTGGCCGGTTCAAATCCGAATTTGATATTTATGCACTGCATGGCTTGCGAGGCGGCGCCCTTGAGCAGGTTGTCGATGGCGGAGACCACCACCAGCATGTTGCCCTGCTGTTGCCAGGCGATGTCGCAGTAAGGGGTGCCCGCGACGCCGCGAATGGAGGGCATCTGGCCGGTGAGGCGCACCAGCGGCTTGCCTTCGTAAGCCTTGAGGAAGGCTTGATCCACCTGAGTGGGGGTGACGCCGTCCGCTAGCTGTACATAGATGGTGGCCAGGATGCCGCGCACATAGTTGCCAAGGTGGGGCTGGAACAGCACCTCCTTGCCGAGGTGGTGGCTGATCTCCGGCTGGTGTCTGTGATTGAAGGTGCCGTAGGGGTTGAGGCTCACTTCGCAGAAGCTGGTGTTGATAGTCGCCTTGCGCCCGGCGCCGGAGACCCCGGAGACGGCATTAATGATCGGCTGCCACCCCTTGGCAATCAGCCCATCTTGCTGTAGCGGCTTGAGGGCGCAGAGGGAGGCGGTCGGGTAGCAGCCGGGCACCGCAATCAGCTGGGCGGTGGCGATGGCATCGGCATTCCACTCCGCCAGGCCATAGACGGCCTGATCCAGCCACTGTTCGCTGTCGTGGGTGAAGCCGTAGAAGCTGTCGTAGAAGCCCTGATCCTTGACCCGGAAGGCGCCGGAAAGATCGAACACCGGCAGCCCCTTGGCGAGAAACTTGGGTGCCAGTTCGGCACTCACCTCATGGGCGGTGGCCAGCAGCACCAGATCGGCCTGGGTCAGGATCCGGGTCATGCCGTCGTCGTCCAGTGGCAGCAGCGGCTGATCGAGGGCGCCGACCCACTGGGGATGCAGGGAAGAGAAGCGCTTGTGGGCATCCTGACTGCCGGCGGAGACATAGAGGCCGAACAGTTTGAGTTGTGGATGGTTCTGTACCAGTGCGGCCAGTTCGGCTCCCGCGTAGCCACTGGCACCGACGATAACGGTGTTAAGCATGTTGAATATTCCAAGTCAGAGTTCGAGATTCACAGCATGACGCTGCAGTGCACAAGGGTGTTCGAGCGCCCCTTTGCACAAGTGCGGAGGGGCAATTCAGGCGGGTGTGTGTCGTCGGTTATAGATCAGGTGACAGAACATTAACTTTCCCTTACAACTAGAAGCCTTTGTTGATGAGCCAGATATTCAGGTAAAATCGTAGAATATTCATGCACTCACTTTGCATTTGTATTTTCTAACAGAAACATTCCGGGGACGCAAGGAGGAGCTGATGGCCAATCTGGATTTTTTTTCACTTTATAAGAATATTATTGCGATTCCCTCTATCAGCAGCACGGATCCCAAGTGGGATCAGAGCAATGAGACGGTGATCCGGCTGCTGGCCGACTGGTTCGGTCAGCTCGGTTTTCAGTGCGAGGTGACGGCGCTCCCCGATCTGCCGGGCAAGTTCAATCTGGTGGCGACGATCGGTCAGGGTGAGGGCGGACTGCTGCTGGCGGGTCACACAGATACGGTGCCGTTCGATGAGGGGGGCTGGAGCAAGGATCCCTTCAAGGTGACCGAAGAGGGCAACCGTCTCTATGGCCTCGGCACCATCGATATGAAGGGCTTCTTCGCCTTCATAGTGGAAGCGCTCAAGGAGATCGATCTCACCAAGCTGACCAAGCCGCTGCGCATTCTCGCCACTGCCGATGAAGAGACCACCATGGCGGGGGCCCGCGCCATCGCCGCGGCGGCCGAGCTGAAACCCGACTACGCCGTGATTGGCGAGCCGACCGGACTGGTGCCTGTGGTGGCCCACAAGGGACATATGTCGGAGGCGATCCGCATTACCGGCAAGAGCGGTCACAGCTCGGATCCCGCCAACGGCGTCAACGCCATGGAGATCATGCACAAGGCGATGGGGCAGGTGCTGCGCTTGCAGCAGGATCTGAAAGATCGCTATGCCGACCACCGCTTTGCCGTGCCGCAGCCGACCCTGAACCTGGGTTACATTCAGGGCGGTGACAGCCCGAACCGCATCTGCGGCTGCTGCGAGCTGCATATCGACCTGAGACCCACGCCGCAGGTGGGGCCGGACGAGCTGATGGGGATGCTGAAAGAGGCGCTGTCGCCCATCGAGATCCACCAGCCGGGCTGTCTGCATCTGCAACATCTGCATGAACCCATTCCCGCCTACGCCTGCGCCGACGACTCTGTGTTGGTGCGCGAAGCTGAGAAGGCGAGCGGTCGCGCCGCCGAGTCGGTCAACTACTGCACCGAGGCGCCGTTTATCCAGCAGCTTGGCTGCGAGACCATAGTGATGGGCCCCGGTCATATCACCCAGGCGCACCAGCCGGATGAGTATCTCGACCTCTCCTTCGTCAAGCCAACCACCACAGTGTTGCAGCACCTGATCAGACGTTTTTGCCTGTAGCGGCGGCGGTGAAAGGGGCGTAAGAACTGTAAGTAAGTTACATAACAAGCCGGTTGTGGAGTGGTGAGGGAAATACATGTTCTGAATCGGCCTGTTATTTGACCTTGCGCAGACAATCTGGGTAGATTGTCACCCTAAGATGACGGAGCATATGTTGTAATCGCACAACAATAAGTGAGGTCGTCTAGCACCCCGGATGGGTGTCAGGCACCAACAAGATAAGGATGTGGAATGAACGAAAAGTACGCCGCACTACGCGCCAACGTAGGTATGCTGGGTCAGCTGCTGGGTAAATCCATCAAGGATCATCAGGGTCAGGCCTTTCTCGACAAGATCGAAACCATTCGCCAATTGGCCAAGTCCTCCCGCAAGGGCAATGAATCAGACCGGGAACGTCTGCTCGATACCCTGCGCACCCTGAGCGATGATGAACTGCTGCCGGTGGCCCGCGCCTTCAGCCAGTTCCTCAATCTGGCCAACGTGGCGGAACAGTTCCACACCATCTCCCGTCGCTGTGAAGAGCAGGTCTGCACCCCGGATCCGCTGGAGCAGATGTTCGACAAACTGAAAGCTTCCAACCTGTCGCAAGAGGCCATCATTCAGGCTGTGCGCGAGCTGGATATCGATCTGGTGCTGACCGCTCACCCCACCGAGGTGACCCGCCGCACCCTGATCCACAAGCACGTACAGCTCAACGACTGCCTCGAGGCGCTGGAGCTCTCCGACCTGCTGCCCCGCGAGCGTGACAAGATCCTCAACCGCATCGAACAGCTCATCAATCAGGCGTGGCACACCAACGAGATCCGCGAACAGCGCCCGACACCGGTCGACGAGGCCAAGTGGGGCTTCGCGGTGGTGGAGAACAGCCTGTGGCCTGCCATCCCAGAATTCATGCGCAATCTGGACGAGCGTCTGCAACACCATCTGGGTGTGCGGCTGCCGCTGGATGCCGCGCCGGTCAAGTTCACCTCCTGGATGGGCGGTGACCGCGACGGCAACCCCTTCGTGACCGCGAAAGTGACTGCCGAAGTGCTGGAGCTGGGCCGCTGGATGGCGGTGAGCCTGTTCTACAAAGACATCAAGGAGCTTACCTCCGAGCTCTCCATGTCCGACTGTACCGACGCCGTGCGTGCTCGCGTTGGCGATCACCCCGAGCCCTACCGCGCGCTGGTGCGCGAGCTGCGTGAAGCGCTGCGCGAAACCAAGGAGCACCTCACCGCCAAGGTGCAGGGCCAGGCGAGCGAGAGCCAGGATCTGGTCAAGACCACCGCCCAGCTGCGCGAGCCGCTGGAGCTCTGCTACCACTCATTGCACGCCTGCGGCATGGGCAATATCGCCGATGGCATGCTGCTGGACGTGCTGCGCAAGGTCGCCTGTTTCGGCATCCATCTGGTCAAGCTCGATATCCGTCAGGATGGTGAGCGTCACGGGCTGGTCTTCTCCGAGCTGACCCGCTATCTGGGTCTGGGTGACTACGCCGAGTGGAGCGAAGATGACAAGCAGGCCTTCCTGCTCAACGAACTGAATTCCCGCCGCCCGCTCATTCCCCACGACTGGGAGCCGAGTGCCGAGGTGCGCGAGACGCTGGATACCTGTCAGGTCATAGCCCAGCACGACCCCGATGCGTTCGGTATCTACATCATCTCCATGGCCGGTGCGCCGTCCGACGTGCTGTCGGTGCAACTGCTGCTCAAAGAGGCGGGTTGCAAGTTCCGCATGCCGGTCGCCCCGCTGTTTGAAACCCAGGATGACCTGATGGCAGGCACCGCCGTGATGGAGCGCCTGCTCTCGGTGGACTGGTATCGCGGCTACATTCAGGGCCGTCAGTACGTGATGATCGGTTACTCCGACTCTGCCAAGGATGCGGGCATGATGGCCGCAGGTTGGGCCCAGTACGCCGCCATGGAATCCCTGGTGGGGCTGGCCGAAGCCAACAACATCCGCCTCACCCTGTTCCATGGCCGTGGCGGTACCGTCGGTCGTGGTGGTGCGCCTGCCCATCAGGCGATCCTCTCCCAGCCGCCGGGATCCCTGCGCGGCGGTCTGCGTACCACCGAACAGGGGGAGATGATCCGCTTCAAGTTCGGCCTGCCGAAAGTGGCGATCAAGAGTCTGGAGCTCTACACCAGCGCCGTGCTGGAAGGGAACCTGCTGCCGCCGCCCAAGCCGAAAGAGTGCTGGCGCGAGGTGATGGAACAGCTGGCCGCCGACTCCTGCGATCACTACCGCAGCATCGTGCGCGGTCATCCGGACTTCGTCCCTTACTTCCGTGCCGCCACCCCGGAGATGGAGCTCGGCAAGCTGCCGCTCGGCTCCCGTCCCTCCAAGCGCAAGCCCAACGGCGGCGTCGAGAGCCTGCGCGCCATTCCGTGGATCTTCGCCTGGACCCAGAACCGCCTGATGCTGCCGGCTTGGCTCGGTGCCCACAAGGCGCTGCAACAGGCGATCGACGGCGGCAAGCTGGCGGTGCTGGAAGAGATGAGCGCCCAGTGGCCCTTCTTCCGCACTCGCCTCGAGATGCTGGAGATGGTGTTCCTCAAGGCGGACGTCTGGCTCGCTGAGTACTACGACACCCGTCTGGTGCCGCAGGAGCTGTGGGGCCTTGGCAAACAGCTGCGTCAGGAGCTCGCCGAATCCATCGAGGTGGTGCTGAAACTGAGCCCGCGCGGGGATCTGCTGGAGGATCAGCCCTGGATCAAGGAGTCCATCAAGCTGCGCAACCCCTACACAGACCCGCTCAACGTGCTGCAGGCCGAGCTGCTCAACCGCTCCCGCAACCACCCGGAGACCCTGCACCCCGAGCTGGACAAGGCGCTGATGGTCACCATCGCCGGTATTGCCGCAGGTATGCGCAATACCGGTTGATAGCCAGCCCAAGCCAGCAGGCTTCAGCGATATCCATCAAGCCAAAGGGCGCCGACAAGGCGCCCTTTGTTGTTTCTACGATCTCGCTTGGTTTACAGGTTGTCTCTAGGGGGTTGCCGCTTCCAGCGCGGCTATCTCACCGCCGCTGATAAGCGGCAGGTTGCGGCTGATCTGCTCCACCGGCCAGTTCCACCAGGCGATGGCGTTGAGACGGGTGATGGTGTCGTCGTCGAAGCGGTAGCGGATCACCTTGGCGGGGTTGCCGCCGACCACGGCATAGGCGGGCACGTCGCCGGTGACCACCGAGCGGGCGGCGATAATGGCGCCGTTGCCGACTTTTACCCCCGGCATGATCAGGGCGTCATAGCCAATCCAAACATCGTTGCCGATGACGGTATCGCCCTTGTAGGGGAGGCTGCCCGGGGCGGGGGCTGCGCTCTCCCAGCCGTTGCCGAAGATAAAGAAGGGGTAGGTGGAGAAGCCGGAGGTCTGGTGGTTGGCACCGTTCATGATGAACTTCACCCCGCGGGCGATGGCGCAGAACTTGCCGATGATCAGCTTGTCGCCGATGAAGGGGAAGTGGTAGAGGACGTTGCGCTCGAAGCCCGCCGAATCCTCCGGGTCGTCGTAATAGGTGTAGTCACCCACCTCGATATTGGGCCCCTTGATGGTGTTCTTGATAAAGCACACCTGGGGGAAGCCGTTCATGGGGTGGGGATTGGCGGGATCGGGTCCGTGCATCTGGTCTCCTTGGAT
>NZ_QAJD01000058.1:0-1997 GCF_003061465.1 Aeromonas sp. HMWF017 | reverse complement strand
ATGATGGAGAGAAACTCCCGGGTCACCAGCCCCTGATTGGAGCCGATGGGTGCGCCAAGCGGCATCACGGCGGCGCAGCCTACCTCTTCCAGCCGTTTGCAGAGCACGGGGTCGGCCCCGCAGTAGGGCAGCACCACAAAGCCCTCTTTCACCAACTGCTCGGCAGCTTTCAGCGTCTCGATGGGATCGGGCAAGAGGTAACGAGGATCGGGGTGGATCTCCAGCTTCAGCCAGTTCGTCCCCAGCGCCTCGCGGGCGAGATGGGCAGCAAACACCGCCTCGGCGGCGGTCTTGGCGCCGGAGGTGTTGGGCAGCAGCTTGACCCCGAGTTGCAGCAAGGGACTCAGGATATCGTCGTGGGCCTTGCCCGGTTCGAGCCGCTTGATGGCCATGGTGACCAGCTGGGAGCCGCTCGCCGCGATGGCGGCGGCCATCAGATCCGGGCGGGCAAACTTGCCGGTGCCGGTAAAGAGGCGCGATGAGAAGGTGTGATCGGCAATGGTCAGCATGTCAGCCTCCCGCAATGGCGGTAAAGAGGTGAAGTTCGTCTCCGTCATTGAGACGGGTGTCGGCCCAGTGGCCACGGGGCAACACGGCGCCGTTAAGGGCCACCGCTACCCCTTGGGGATTGACCCCCTGCACAGCCAGCAGGTCGGCCACGCTCTGCCCTGCCGCCAGCGGCTGGGCTTTATCGTTGAGTCGAATGGTCAAGGTCATGGGGTGATTTCCTTATCGTGTGTCGGGCATCGGCGCTGCCCGCAGACCGGGCAATCGGGGTCGGGAGCCAAAGTGAGGGCCTGCCACTGATGGGTCAAAGCATCGAAACGGCGCAATGTGCCGGCCACCGGGCTCGGCATCCCGAGCAGCAGCTTCAGTGCCTCCAGCGCCTGCAAAGAGCCCATCACTCCGACCAATGGGCCGGTGACGCCGCTGGTCTCACAGCGCTCGGCGATTTGGGTATCCAGCGGATAGAGGCAGGCGTAGCAGGCGTGCTCCGGGCTGGTGCGCGCCATCAGCTGCCCCTGCCAACCCACTGCGGCGGCGGAGATCCAGGGCTTGCCCTGAGCCACACAGGCGGCGTTGATGGCCTGGCGGGTGGCGAGGTTGTCACAACAATCGACAACTAAATCCACCTCGGCCACAAACTCCGGCAGGCTGGCGGCATCAAGCCGCTGGTTGATGGCAATCAGCTCCACCAGCGGGTTGTGGGCGGCCAAGCGCTCGCGGGCCAGCTCCGCCTTGGAGTGGTTGACCGCCTCGCTATCGAACAGGACCTGGCGCGGCAGATTGCTGGAATCGACCGTGTCGCCATCGGCCAGCCACAAGGTGCCCACACCGGCCCCGGCCAGATAGAGGGCGAGCGGCGAGCCAAGCCCGCCGAGGCCGACGATCAGCACCGATTTATCCTTGAGCCGCGCCTGCCCCGCCTCCCCCACTTCCGCCAGCATCAGCTGGCGGCCGTATCTCAAATACTCAGCATCAGAGAGCATGTTCCACCTCCCTTATGGCAGTGGCCGAGCACGGCTCATCCCCCGCCCCCACGGCGGCGAGCAGCCGTTCGGTCGCCCCCTGCCAGTCATCGCTGGCGGTAATGGCCGAGACCAGCGCGATGCTGCCAACCCCGCTTGCCTTGACCGCCGCCACCCGCTCCTCGCTGATGCCGCCGATAGCCACCGTCGGCCACTCCGCCATCAGGGCGCGGTAGCGGTGCAGCCGCACCAGCCCCTGCGGGCGCGAAGGCATCGCCTTGGTGTTAGTCGGGAAGATATGGCCCAGCGCGATATAGGATGGCGCCAGCTCGCGGGCCCGCATCAGCTCGAAGTAGCCGTGGGTGGAGATGCCAAGACGCAGTCCGGCCGCCTGAATAGCGGCGAGATCGGCCGTCTCCATATCCTCCTGCCCCAGATGCACGCCCCAGGCCCCCGCCTCGATGGCCTGCTGCCAGTAGTCGTTGATAAAGAGCCGCGCCCCATAGCGGCGACCAAGCGCTACCGCAT
>NZ_QAJD01000057.1:0-1948 GCF_003061465.1 Aeromonas sp. HMWF017 | reverse complement strand
GTGGTTTGCTTGGCGTGTGTGCGGTCAGCGGCCTGTTTGCCTGGCAGCGGGTGAAGTCGAAAACCCTGTTGATCTCGATGGGGATGGTCGCACTGGTGGTGCTGTTTGCCGCCGCCGGGATCAGCGACCGGGCATCTGGCGGCGCCGCCGAGAGTGGGGTCGATGCCTCGGCCATGGGGCGGATCTACGCCTGGCAAGCGGCCTGGGGCATGGCGCTGGGCCATCCGCTGGTGGGGGTGGGCTTGTCCAATTTCTATTACAACTACTTTTTCTACAGCCCCCATTGGGATGGACTCAATCATGCGGTGCACTCCACCTGGTTCGGGGTGCTGGCTGAAACCGGCTTTGTCGGGCTGGCGCTGTTTATCGGCATGGTGACGGTGACCCTGCGCAGTTGCTGGCGTTGCCAGCTTGCTGGCATGCCTCCTGCAGTGATCACGGCGATGCAGGGGGTGATGGCCAGCATGGTGGGGTTTGTGATTTCGGGATCCTTCCTGACCCAGGGGTTTACCTGGCCCATCTATCTGGAGTTGGCGTTGGCCGTCGCCGCCATCAAGTACGTGCAGCAGGCGGCCACAGAGGTGAAGGCCACCGCTGAGGATCATCAGGAGGCAACCCGGTTGCCGGCAGTGCCACCAAAGGGAGCAAGAGGATGAACGCAACCCCTGTTTTGCTGGTTCACTACGGAGAGGACTGGATCCGCGGCAGTGAACGCTGCCTGCTGGATCTGCTGGCCCACTTCGATCGCAGCCGGTTTACGCCGTTGCTCTGGTGCAATAGCCCGATGCTGGCGGCAGAGGCGGCCACCCTCGGGGTCGAAACCATGGTTGAGCCGTTCAGCCTGCTGCTGGGATGGCAGGCGCCACGTTTTGATCTTGCGGCCCATCGGCGCCTCTCCCGGCGAGCCAGAGAGCTCATCACCGAGCGGCAGATTGGGCTGGTGCACGCAAACAGCGCGGCCCCTTGTCAGTGGCTGGCGGGGGTCTGTCGGGCGTTGCAGGTACCGCTGGTGTGCCACCTCCATGCCCGTTACCAGCCCAGAGACAGGTTCAGCCTGCGGGTTCATCAGGCAAGCGTGCTGATCGGGGTGAGCGAGCCGGTGTTGACCGGTTGGCGCCAGGATGGCTGCGCGGTCGATCGGTTGATCCGGGTACCCAACGGGGTGGATGCCGCTCGCCTGAATGGCGGTGCTCACTGGCCGGTCGTCGGCATGCTGGACTTGCCCCCGGGGGATATGATCATCGCAACCGTCGGCTCATTGATCAAACGCAAGGGGATTGATCTGTTGATCCGCTCGCTGGCTGCCCTGATGGCCTCGGGGGAGGAGGCCCAGTTGCTGATCATTGGCAGCGGTCCGGAGCGGGAAGCATTGATGGCGTTGGCTGTCGAGCTCGGGGTGGCCGAGCGGGTCCACTTTTTGGGTGAGCGGCCGGACAGTGCCGCTATCTTGCGAGGCGGGGTGGATCTGCTGGTCTCCGGAGCCCGTGAGGAGGTGTTTGGTCTGACGTTGGCTGAGGCGGGCATGTTGGGGCTCCCGGTCAGTGCCTACCGAGTGGGCGGCATCCCCGAAGTGGTGGAAGAGGGGGTGACCGGCTTGCTGGCAACCCCGGGGGATTGGGCCGAGATGGCTGATCACTGGCGGCAATTGAGTAATCCGCAGCGCCGATGTGCGATGGGGCGGGCCGCTCAGCTGCGTGCCGCGCAGTTGTTCACGGTGGCGCGCTACGTTGACGGAGTCACGGCGGTGTGGGACGCCGCGCAGGCTGGTCGTTGGCACGCCACGGCCCCCACACCCTTCCGACCATTCATTCATTGGGCGGGGCAACGACTCCTTGCAAGAGGGCGCAATATGCTGGCGGGTGGGATGGCAAGAGTGGCGCAAAAAGTGCAGTTGGGGTTTGGCCGCCGCAAGGTACCAGAGTAAGGGAGCAGCAAGATGAGCATGCAA
>NZ_QAJD01000004.1:12534-32540 GCF_003061465.1 Aeromonas sp. HMWF017 | reverse complement strand
GGCGGGAAAAACGGGGCGGGAGCCTTGCAAGGCTCCCCCCCAGTGATCAGATGGGCTTTTGCCACAGGGTCAGCAGCAGATCCTGTTCCAGTTCATTCGGGCCCTGTTGCGCGAAAGCGTGACGCTGTTCACCGGTTGCCCGCCAGCCGAGACGGCTGGTCTCCAGAATAAAGCTGCGCATGGCCTGATCCATGGTGAGGCTGAACTGGCAGCGCTGTTGAGTCACCGGATTGAGGCCGCCGAGGGTGGGCCAGCTGAGGGGGTGTTCCATGCTCACCGGATTGAGGCTGACCCGCAGTTGCCACTGATGGCGCGGGCCCGGCTGCAGATAGAGCAGATAGCCACCGGGGGCCAGCCAGCTGACCAGCTGTTCGGTCTTGACCTTGAGATCGTTGACCAGCAGCACCTGAGCAGAGCCCGGTTGCAACGGTGCGCGAGCGGGATCGGCAATGACAAACTGGCCGTCCGGCTGCGCTTTTTTGGCGGCAAAGATGGTGTTCTTGGCGATATCAACCCCAGCAAACTGCCAGCCGGGCAGGCGCTCTGCCAGCGCGCGGCAGTAGTAGCCTTCACCGCACCCAAGATGGATCAGCTCTTGTGGGGCCAGCGGAGCGAGCAGGCCGGCCATGGCCTCAACCAGCGGCAGTTGGTGGCCGGCCTCCAGGAAATGGTGCTTGGCGCGCATCAGGGCACGGCTGTCGCTGTCTTTGGGGTTTTTCTTGCCGGGAATGAGATCCAGATAACCTTCCGGTGCCGGATCGAAGTGATGCTTGTTGTCGCAATAGCGCCCCTGGGAGGCTTCATGAAGATGGAGTGGACTGCGGCAGCGGGGACATTGAAGATGCATAGTAACTCTCTGGGCGAATGCCGGAACAGTGAAGGGCGTTCGGGATTATAGGGGAGAGGATCAAAAAAGGCTGCCGTAGCAGCCTTTTTTATCCCAAGGCCTCAGTCAGGCCTGCGGACGGGTCATCAGCGAGTGCCAAATACCACAATGGTCTTGCCGTGAGCAGAGATGAGCTCCTGCTCTTCCAGCATCTTCAGGATGCGGCCCACGGTTTCACGGGAGCAGCCGACGATCTGGCCGATCTCCTGACGGGTGATCTTGATCTGCATGCCATCCGGGTGGGTCATGGCATCCGGCTGTTTGGCCAGGTTGAGCAGGGTCTGGGCGATCCGGCCAGTCACATCCAGGAAGGCGAGGTTACCCACTTTCTGGCTGGTGTGCTGCAGGCGCTTGGCCATCTGGCCAGAGAGACGCATCAGAATGTCCGGGTTGACCTGGATCAGTTGGCGGAACTTCTTGTAGGAGATCTCTGCCACTTCGCAAGAGCCTTTCGCGCGAACCCAGGCGGAGCGCTCGGGATTCTCGTTCTCCTCGAACATCCCCATCTCGCCCAGGAAATCGCCCTGGTTCAGATAGGAGAGGATCATCTCTTTGCCCTCATCGTCCTTGATCAAGACGGCCACAGTGCCCTTGACGATGTAGTAGAGGGTCTCCGCTTTTTCACCCGCATGGATCAGGGTGCTCTTGGCGGGATACTTATGAATGTGGCAGTGCGACAAGAACCATTCCAGGGTGGGATCGCTTTGCGGTTTGCCAATGACCATGAGAATTCCTCTGTAGTGTCTTTTTATGGACTTGTGCGTCCGGGCAAGCTGCCAATCTTGCCATTCCTTGTATTGGTCGCAGTAGGATAAGAGCCTTTGCCTGTGCTGACAAGGCTTTGCGGGCTTTTGACAGAGCCCTTTGAGTAATGCCTGCTGCGCCGCTTCGGCCATTCTAGGGAAGATAGAGGTCGGAGATGTTGATTTTGATCTATTTCCATCCCAACTTCCCCTGTTCGGCAGAGATAAGCGACTGGGTTATGCTAGGGATCCATCATCATGATTAACAGGAGAGAGTGCGAGATGAAAGCCAAGGTCAGCTGGGTGGAAGGGATGAAGTTTGTGGGTGAGAGTGAATCCGGTCACAAGGTGATCCTGGATGGTGCCAACCCCGGTGAAGGGGCCAGCCCGATGGAGATGATCCTGCTGGCGGTCGGTGGCTGCAGCTCCATTGATGTGGTCTCCATCCTCGAAAAAGCGCGCCAGTCGGTGACCGCATGCCATGTTGATGTCAGTGGCGAACGGGTCGATAGCGTGCCCCGGGTTTTCGAGAAGATTAATCTGCACTTCGTGGTGACAGGCAAGGGATTGGCAGAGAAACAGGTGGCCAAAGCGGTCGATCTGTCGATGGAAAAATACTGTTCTGTTTCCCTGATGTTGGAAAAAGCGGTACAAATTACCCATAGTTATCAAATTGTTGAAGCTTGATAACGATAGTTTCGTTGGTACCCTGGCATAAGGCCGTTACGTAAGGCCACTGCACAAGGCCATGACATAAAGCCATTACATAAGGAAAGTGCAATGAAAAAATTGATCGCTCTGCTTCCCCTTTTGGGTCTGGCGGCGTGCAGCAGCCCGCAACCTACCCAGTATCAATACAGCCAATACCAGTGTGGCGAAGAGATGCTGGCCGTTACCTATGATGCTCAGGCTGACATGGTGCAGTTCCCCTATGCCGGGGTTTATCACAAGCTGGCGCGTGTGGAGTCAGAGTCTGGCGCCAAATATTCTGACGGCCTGACCACCTTCTGGAATCAGGAGAAACAAGCCCTTCTCACCCAGAAAGGGGTCACACTGTTGACCTGTACGCTTAAATAAGTGACCACCGATAGCTGAAGGTGTGCGGCTTTGTGCCCGAGTCTGGCCTAGGCCGGATTGGGTCAAGAGGTTGAGACCACAAAAAACGGCTTGCCGGGAGGCAAGCCGTTTTTCTATCTATCCATTATCACTAAACAAGCGCTAGTTGGTGGGGACGCGATTGAGCAGCTCGGCCGCGAGCTGCTGGCTGAGTGCCTGGCGCTGGCTATCTGCAATGCTCACGTCGCTGGTCAGCTGGATGATGCTGCTCCAGACTGCTTTCTGGGTTTTACGATCGAGCAGCACGATGGCCAGCGACCCTTTGCGCTGGTTGGCCGAGGCATATACCCCGGGTGTCATGCCAAGGCGGGCGAAAATCTCGCCGTCACTCATATCCTTGCCGCCCGCGACGCCGATGGCGACCCACAGATCCGCCTCGTCGAGCGGTGCACTCTGCCATCCCTTGCCATTGAGCTCCCGGCTTACCGCCTGCTGCATCGGCTCCAGCCACCCTTCCGCCAACTCACCGGCAAATTGATACTGCTCGGCCAGGGCGTAGCGCGGGGTTGCACCATAGGTCCAGTTGCCCATCGGGCGAACCAGCATGGTGCCGGACTCCAGCGTGGGGGCCGCCGGCCCGCTGCTGCAACCGCCAAGCAGGGCGAGCAGTGCCACAGAGAGATAAGCAAGCCGCATCGTGAACTCCTTTGAATCAGGTTATTTTGCCGGTTTCGATCAATTGCTGGATAAGCGGGCGCAGGATCAGCTCCATCGCAAAGCCCATCTTGCCACCCGGCACCACTATGGTGTTCATCCGCGACATGAATGAGCCATCGATCATCGACAGCAGGTAGGGGAAATCCACCTGCTTGATGCCGCGAAACCGGATCACCAGCATACTCTCGTCCAGACTCGGGATCACCTTGGCACTGAAGGGGTTGGAGGTGTCCACCGTCGGTACTCGCTGGAAGTTGATATGGGTGCGCGAGAACTGCGGGGTGATGAAGTTGATGTAGTCATCCATGGAGCGAACGATGGAGTCGGTCACCGCCTCGCGGGAATGCCCTCGCTCCGAGGTATCGCGGATCAGCTTCTGGATCCACTCCAGGTTGACGATGGGCACTACGCCTATCAGAAAATCCACGTGGCGCGCCACATTGTGATCCTCGGTGACCACACCGCCGTGCAGCCCTTCATAAAACAGCAGATCGGTATTGCTGGGCAGATGCTGCCAGGGGGTGAAGGTACCGGGCATCTGGTTGAAGGGCACTGCCTCGTCAAAGCTGTGCAGGTAGCGGCGATACTGGCCATTGCCATCCTGCCCATAGCCCTGGAAAAAGCTCTCCAGCAGCCCGAAGTCATTGGCCTCAGGGCCAAAATAGCTGATGTGGCGCCCCTGTTCGCGCGCCTTGCGGATCGCTACATCCATTTCCGGTCGGGTGTAGCGGTGAAAACTGTCACCTTCCACCACAGCCGCGGTATATCCCAGTTGATGGAACATGGAGCGAAAGGCGTTGGTGGAGGTGGAGGTGCCGGCACCGGACGAACCGGTAACGGCAATAATGGGGTGCTTGGCCGACATGGGATTCTCTCTTCCTTGGGAATTCCGTTATAAGGTCCGGATTGCGGTTGGGTCAAGACTGCTCGATGAAGCGGTCTTTCATCACGATATTCACCGATTCGTGCAGCTCGCTATAGACGATGACAGCTTTGCCTTGCTGTAATTGTTCTCTCACTGCATCGACTTTGACGCCAAGCGGTACATCCTGCTCTCCATATTCGGTTCCCTCCTGCAACACAAAGTGTTCGATCAGGTTGGTCAGGGTGTCGCCGTCCAGTTCTTGCCAGGGAATGATCATTTAAAGGTCTCACAGCAAAAGAGGTGATCGTCAGGCTATTGTTGTGTTGAATCCCGCGAATGCAATCACTTTTTACCTTTTCACCGGAGTCTGAGAGATGTTGTCTGAAGCGCAGCGCAGCGCGCCGTTAACCCTGACTGAGCATCTGGACAGCGCACGTCGAGAGGCGATTGCCCGAGGCATGGTGTGGTTCTGGTTGTTGAACTGGCTGGTGGTATTGTTTCTTTCGATACGCTACGAGGTTTACAGCCAGGTCGGGCTCGCCAGTGATGACAGCTTGCCCTGGCGCTTTCAGAGTGAGCTGGCCCTGGTCATGGTGGTGCTATTGCTGCTACCTGTTGTCAGCCTGTTTTGTGACCATCTGCAGGACCGTCTCTGGTTACGGATGGCTGCACTGGTGATGGTGCTATGGGGCGGACTCTGGACGCTGCATATCTATACGATTGGTCAGGTGGAGTTGCGGGGAGGGGTCAGCTATGCCAACGGGATCATGCGGCTCAACCTGCTGGCTGCGCTCATCGCGTTTTATCCCGATCGCAAGGTTTTTTATGGCTATCTCTTGGGCCCGATGACGGTGGGTGTGGGGTTGGAGCTCTTTTTACGCGTCGATTTTCTACAGATTTACCTGCTTGGCGTGTTGTTTGGCGTGATTGCGCTGGAGGTCGGCCGCCGCATGCTGCACCGCTGGTTTGAATTGGCGATCATGCGGGAGCATGAAAATCTGACGCTGCTGCGCCAACTTGATCAGCTCGCCAAGCAAGATCCTCTGACCGGTGTCGCCAACCGGCGGCATTTCAATATCGAGCTGGATCGCGCGTTAGCCCATAGCCAGGAGAGCGGCGCACCGCTATCGCTCATTCTGGTCGATGTGGACTATTTCAAGCGCTTCAACGACCACTACGGCCATCAGGTGGGGGATATGTGTCTCAAGGAGGTGGCACAAGCGCTCAAGCGTGCGGTACGCACGCCATCTGATCTGGTTGCCCGCTATGGCGGGGAAGAGTTTGTGCTGCTGCTGCCCAATACCGACCGTCAGGCGGCGGCCAGCGTGGCGCAGCGGCTGCAAGATGGCTTGGCCAGCCTGCAGCTGGAGCATCTGGCGTCCGATGTTGCCCCCTGGGTGACGGTGAGTCAGGGGATTGCCAGCAATGTGTCCGGTGAAGGGGCGAGCCAGGTGCTGGAGCGGGCCGATCAGGCGCTCTATCGGGCCAAGGAGTCGGGACGCAATCAGTTCTGTGTTGCGGAGTGACTCTGTTCGGCAATCCAGCGGCTGATCCGCTCGTCCAGCCAAAACCGTGGCCGCCAGGGCGTGCCGTGCAGAAAGCCGACATGGCCGCCACGCTGGCTCAACTCATAGCGCACCGTGGGCGAGAGTTGCTCCGGCCGGGGAATGACCGCGTGTGACATAAAGGGATCGTCGGCGGCGTGCAGGATAAGGGTCGGGATGGGGATTTGAGCCAGCAACGGTAGTCCCGAGCAGCTCTGGTAGTAGTGGTTGGCACTGTGAAAGCCGTGCAGGGGGGCGGTAACCAGCTCGTCAAAATCGCGCAGGGTGGCAATCTGCTCCACTTGTCGAGGTTGCCAGCGTTCACTCGCTTTCTGCTGCTGGCTGATCTTGTTGAGCAGGTTGCGGCGCATGGTGCGCAGCAGATAGTTCTGATAGACCTTCGAGAAGCCCTGATTGACCCGCTCGGCGCAGCTCGCCAGTTGCAGCGGGGCCGAGACCACCACCGCCGCTTTCAATGCCGCAGGACAGCCCCGCGCCAGCAGATTGACCAGCATATTGCCACCCAGTGAAAAGCCGATGGCGATCAGCGGTTTGCCCGGGAAGCGCTGGCTCAGCTCGGCAATCAGCTCCTGCGCATCACCGATGGCGCCGGAGTGATAGGCCTGCAGGTGGCGATTGGGCTCGCCGCTGCAACCGCGAAAGTGCATCAGCACAGCCTCTCTGCCCTCTTGCTGCAGGTGGGCGAACAATCCCTTGGCATAGTGGGAGTGAATGCTTCCCTCCAGCCCGTGAAACACCACTATCAGCGGCCGTTCATCAAGGCTGACTTCCCCGCTCCAGGCGAGGTCGACAAAGTCCCCATCCTGCAGTTCAAACCGCTCCGCCACAAAACGGGCAGGGGGGCGGCGCAGCCATTTGGGCAATATGGTCTGCAGATGAGGATTGCGTGCCCACCAGGGGGCGTGGAAGTGGCTCTCGGTCAGCATGGGGTCAGTCGGTCTGGGTCGAAGATAAGGAGGACGGGAGGCGTGTTCCTCCCGCCAGTCATTGGCTTATTTCAGCAGGCGATCGTGATGTTCGGCGCCGCGCAGCATGGCCTGGATCAGCTCATTGGCCTCGAACTTGGTCAGCGCCTCATGAGCACCCACCTGATGGGCCCGCTCCACACTGATCTCGCTGGAGAGCGAGGTGTGCAGGATGATGTAGGCACCCGCCAGTTTGCTGTCGCTCTGTACTTCGAAGGCCAGCTCATAGCCATCGAGCCCGGGCATCTCGATATCGCTCACCAGAATGTCGATCGGGGCCTTCTGGCTTGCCCGCGTCTGCATCAGGGTCAGTGCATCCTTGCCATTGGTGCAGACCTCATAGGGGATATTGATGTAGTCCAGCGCAGCCATCAGCTGACGGCGAGCGACCGAGGAGTCATCGACCAGCAGGATCCGCATCGGCTTGATCCGCTCCCGCTGCACATCGGTCAGCACCGGATAGAGGTGGCTCGGATCATCCGGATAGACCCGGGAGAGGATCAGCTCCACATCCAGCAGCTGGATCAGCTGGTCATTGACCCGGGTCACGCCGGTTACGAACACATTGTGACCGAGGGAGGCGGGGGGCGATTCGATATCGCGCCAGTTGCACTCGGTGATCTTGTCGATGCCCCGTACCAGAAAGCCCACCAGGGTGCGGCGGCAGTCGGTAATGATGATGAAGCAGTGGGGCATCTCCTCCTTGCTGATGGGGCGATAGCCCACCGCCATCGCCATGTCGATCACCGGAATGGTGGAGCCGCGCATATTGGCAGCCCCCAACACGGTCGGGTGCGAGTGGGGCATTGCCGTCAGCTGGGTGTAGGGCACTATCTCCTTCACCTTGAGGGTACCGATGGCAAAGGATTGTTTGGCTGAAAGGTGAAACAGCAACATGCCTTGGGATTGATTGGCTTTGCTCGTCATGGCAGATGTCCTGTTGGTCGAAACGTTGGCAGTCACTTCAGGCCTCTAGCATAAAGGATTACGGGGGGAATGGCCCTTCCTTGTTAACGACCATCTGGCAAAAAACTGGACTCATTCAGCCAATTTCGTTGGCGTATTCCATCGGCGTCCGGTTATTGATCTCCATCCTCGCCAACGCCCCACTGCTGGCAGGCCGCTTGCAAAGCGGCCTCATCGGCATAACCCAGCTTGCTGGCCACCTGCGCGGGTTTGCTGCCGCCTTTAAGCAATCTGAGCGCCTGCAGCAGTTGCCACTGTTGTTGCAATTCACTCCCTTCCACCGGCGCATCGGCTTGTTGTGCCCACTGTTGCAGAGACTCCGTTTGGCCATTGGCCAGCGCTTGCCAGCAGGCTTGCAGCTCACCGTGACCCTGCTGGCTGATGGCGCAATGTTGCAGCTCATCCAGGATCACCTGCAGTCGCTGACCGTAGGCCCCTTGCCACTCTTTTGGACGTTGCCACCGGGCCAGCGAGTCGAGCAGGGCATCGAGCAGGGGCGTGGCCTGCAGCCAGCCTGCCTGCTGCGGCTGAGCCACGCGCAAAGAGACATTCAGCTGATCGTACTCGCAACCGCTGAGGGGGCTGAAGGCCGCGAGGGCATCGGCGCAGAGCCAGAAGCTGCTGCCTGCCGGCAGCAGGAGTTCATGCTGACCAAGTCTCAGCAGCGCAGCGCCCCGGGTGATCCGCAACAGCTGCCCGACCGGAGTTCGTTTGCGGTTGCCGGCGTGCAGGTCCTGGCAGGAAAAATGGTGATACTCGATGGCGTGATGCATGTAAAAACCCTGATATGATGCTGCCTGGAGGTAACAAATATGGAAACCAGACGTAAAAAACGCTTCATTGCCGGTGCGGTTTGCCCGGCGTGCGGCAAATTGGACAACATGATGCTGTATCTGGAGCATGGAGTCGAGAAGGTGACCTGCGTCGCCTGTGGCGATACCCAGGTACAAACGCCTGCCGAGGTCGACAAGCAGACTCGCGAGGCGGAAGAGGTGATCGGGGTGTTTCGCCCCTGATAAGGGAACGGCGGGTGGAATGCGGGTCTCCTTGCTGACGCTGTTGCCGTTTTTTTCGTCACTCAGTGGCGCCGCACGGCATATGCGCGGCCCGCTTTTTAGGGTATTCTGAGCCCGTTTTTTTCTATCCGCAGGATCCTGACATGAAAGTAGCTCCTCTGAGCGTGGTTACGCTGGAATACACAGTCACCGACGAGCACGGTGAAGTCATCGACAGCACTGTCGGCAAAGAGCCGCTGGTCTATCTGCACGGCACCCGTTACCTGGTCTCAGGCCTGGAAGCCGAGCTGGAAGGTCGCGCGGTAGGTGAAGCCTTCGAAGTGACTCTGGCACCGAGCCAGGCCTACGGCGAATATGACGAGACCCTGGTACAAGAAGTACCGGGGGAGCTGTTCGACGGCATGGAAGTCTCCGAAGGGGATACTTTTGTGGCTGAAACCGACGATGGCCACCGTCCTGTGACCGTGGTTGAAGTGTCCGAAGAGTTCGTCAAGGTGGATGGCAACCATCCGCTGGCAGGCGTAACCCTGGGCTTCAAGGTCGAGATCAAGGACGTGCGTGCCGCCACTGCCGAAGAGCTGGCTCACGGCCACGTTCACGGTGCCGGTGGTTGCGGTCACGATCACGGTCATGACCATGATCACGGCGGCTGCTGTGGCGGTCATGGTCACGACCATGATGAGGATCACGGCCAGGGCGGTTGCTGTGGTGGCGCTGGCCACGGTCACGATCATGGCCACGACCACGGTGACGACCATGGTCACGGCGGCTGCTGCGGTGGCGGCGGTTGTGGTGGCAAGGGCCATCACCACTGATCACGGCCATGCCGATGATAAGAAATCTGCCGTAGGAGTCATACCGAGCAATTAATGCTCATTAATTGCTCCTCCTTGGATGATGAAATCCGAAGCCGGTTGTTCTGGCTTCGGATTTTTTATGTCTGTCAAATAGGCTCGCGGCTTTTCCCAAGCTAACAGGGCCGCTTATTTTTGGTTAATGCTCAGCATTATTCCCTCTCGGTTCCGCGATGGGGCTTTTGTGCGGAGCGCAAATGCCATCTGCAAACGAGTCATCAAATCGGTGTCTTCATCAGCACAATATGAGCAAGTTACTTCATGTTCCAATAGCTATAACGAGCCAGCGTCAGTCTCTATTTGGTCTCGTTGTGCCCCATAAAAAAATAGCCAGTCAGGCTTAACTGACTGGCTATTGCCTAGTGACTAACTGATAGGCTCGAAGCCTTACAGCTGCTCGATACCGACGATATGCCAGGGGGCATTGTTCTTGGCCAGATCGCGCTCGAGGTGCCACACCTCTTTGATGTCTTCTTCGACCTGCTCCTGACGGTCCATGTAGCGGCCGCTGAAGCGCACGCTCACCTGAGCCCAGTCGCTGCCGTAGTCGGCGCGTACCAGCTGGGTGTCGACGTACATCACTTCTGTGTGCTGGTCGCCAGTCAGTTCGGCGCGCTCGGCTTTGAGCTGCTCAAACAGCTCGGGGCTGACGTACTCGCGCACCTTTTCCAGATCGTTCTTGTTCCACGCCTCTTGCAGGGTGCGATAGTGATCGCGGGCACCGGCCAGGAAGCTGTTCATGTCAAAGCCCGGCGGCAGGCGGAACGGCACGTCGCTGTCGGCAAAGCCAGTGGCTTGCGGTGCGCTGTTGCTCTGCTCAAACTGCTGCGGGGCCGCGGATTGCGGTGGCTGGTAGCCCGCATAGGCTGCCTGTTGTGGCTGTGGCGTCGCGACCTTGCCCTTGCGCAGGGTACGGATCAGGAAGACGGCACCCAGCGCCAGCAGAGCGATCAGCAGGAAGTCCATTCCTTGCAGACCTTCAAAGGCACCGCTGCCCAGCAGGTAGGCAAACAGGCCACCGGCCAGCAGGCCGCCCAGCAGGCCGCCCATCATGCCGCTCTTTTTCGGCGGAGTCTGGGCATTCAGTGTCGGATTCTTGTTGTCGACCGGTTTGGCCGCAGGCTGGGCCGGCGCAGTTTTGTAACTTTTACCAAAGGATTTGCCGCCGCCAAATTTCTTGGCTTCGGCGTGAGGTGCCCCCAGGCCAATGGCCAGGATCACGGCAAACAGGGTCAGCATCTTTTTCATTTTGACTCTTTTCACTCTCGTCTGTGGGTGGGGCATGCTCCGCTTTTGCAAGCTCAGCAAGGCGCATGGCAGGCTGCCTGTCCCTAATTGTGTCGCAGCTTGTATTCATCAATATCACCTCTGGCATGAATTATTCATGAACGAGGTAGCCGCGATGCGGCGTCAAACAAGAGGAGTAAACCGGATGAAAAGCAGAAGATTGAGTCGCAAGGAGCGCAAAATGCGAAGCAAAATCAAAATGGTCAAGGTAGAGCATACTCTGGTTTGGCCCTTTATGATGGTATGAGCCGCCAGATAGGGCTCGCCGTAGTTGGCTTTCTTTTGTAAAATTCCCGTCCCCTTCCCGCTGCGGTTTTTATGTGTATGGCAGAGCAAGTGACGGCGAAAAAAGACGCCAAGACACAACAGCTGAAAGTTCCTCCCCACTCTTTTGAGGCCGAACAGTCCGTACTGGGCGGCCTGATGCTGGATAACGATGCCTGGGATCGGGTTGCCGAACGGGTTATCGATCAGGATTTCTACAGCCGTCCGCACCGGTTGATCTTCCAGGCCATGACCCGCCTCTCCAACGCGGGCAACCCCATCGACCTCATCACCCTGCAGGAGGAGCTGGAGCGCTCCGAACAGCTGGAAGAGGCGGGCGGCTTCGCCTATCTGGTGGAGATCGCCAAGAACACCCCGAGTGCCGCCAACATCAACGCCTACGCCGAAATCGTACGCGAGCGGGCGGTGGTGCGAGAGATGATCTCGGTCGCCAACGAGATAGTCGAAGCAGGCTACGAGCCGCAAGGCCGTACCTCCGGCGATCTGCTGGATCTTGCCGAGAGCAAGGTATTCAAGATTGCCGAGCAGCGCACCAGCGCCAACGAGGGGCCCCAGCCCCTGAAGCTCATCCTCGAGCAGACCGTCGACAAGATTGAAGAGTTGTTCAAGACCCCCCACAACGGGGTGACCGGGGTATCGAGCGGTTACAACGATCTGGACAAGATGACCGCCGGTTTGCAGCGTTCGGACTTGATCATCGTGGCGGCCCGTCCCTCCATGGGCAAGACCACCTTTGCCATGAACCTCTGCGAGCACGCGGCGCTCACCGCCGACAAGCCGGTGCTTATCTTCTCGCTGGAGATGCCCTCCGAGCAGATCATCATGCGTATGCTCGCCTCGGTCGGTCGCATCGACCAGACCAAGGTGCGTACCGGTCAGCTCGACGACGAGGATTGGGCTCGCCTCTCCTCCACCATGGGATTGCTGCTGGAGAAGGGCAAGATGTATATCGATGATGCCTCCGGCCTCACCCCGACCGATGTGCGCTCCCGTGCCCGTCGGGTGGCGCGCGAGCATGGCGGCCTATCCATGATCATGGTGGACTACCTGCAGCTGATGCGGGTGCCGGCGCTCTCTGACAACCGTACCCTGGAGATCGGTGAAATCTCCCGCTCCCTCAAGGCGCTGGCGAAAGAGCTGCAGTGCCCGGTGGTGGCGCTCTCCCAGCTGAACCGAAGCCTGGAACAGCGGGCCGACAAGCGCCCGGTCAACTCGGATCTTCGTGAATCGGGCTCCATCGAGCAGGATGCGGACTTGATCATGTTTATCTATCGTGATGAGGTTTATCACGATGACAGCCCGGACAAGGGGATTGCCGAGATCATCATCGGCAAGCAGCGTAACGGCCCCATCGGCCGTGTGCGCCTCACCTTCCAGGGGCAGTTCTCCCGGTTTGACAACTACGCCGGTCCTGCGTTTGATGATGATTATTGATAAGTAACAATCATGGCAATCCTGTAGTCAGGATTGCCACCACCGCTCTGACCCGCTTGCCATTTATTGAGAGGCAGCCAGAGCCTGTTTTCCCGGTTCGACAATTATGCCGGTCCGGCCTTCGACGACGATAAGTGAGTGGCGGTCTTCTGCCCGATGAGGGGGAGACCATTTGTGCCCTCGTAAGGGAAAACCATGAAAGCGGCTACTGCCCAAATCAACACTGCGGCCTTGCGCCACAACCTCGCCGTGGTCAAGCGCCACGCTCCCGCTTGCAAGATCATTGCTGTGGTTAAGGCCAACGCCTATGGCCACGGACTGCTGCCGGTCGCCCGCACCTTGGTGGATGCGGATGCCTACGCGGTGGCCCGTATCGAAGAGGCGCTGATGCTGCGCTCCTGCGCCGTGGTCAAACCCATCGTGCTGCTGGAGGGCTTCTTCTCCGCCGATGACCTGCCGGTGCTGGCAGCCAACAACCTGCAGACGGCGGTTCACACCTGGGAGCAGCTCGAAGCGCTGGAGCAGGCCGACTTGCCAGCCCCCGTGGTGGCCTGGCTCAAGCTCGACACCGGCATGCACCGGCTCGGGGTGCGGGCCGACGAGATGCCCGCCTTTATCGAGCGCCTCGGCAAGTGCAAGAACGTGGTGCAGCCGTTCAACATCATGACCCACTTCAGCCGCTCCGATGAGCTGGAGCAGCCCACCACCCGCGAGCAGATCGACTTGTTCAGCAAGTTGACCGCGCCGCTCCTGGGCGAGCGTGCCATGGCCAACTCGGCGGGCATTCTGGCCTGGCCGGACTCCCACTGCGACTGGGTGCGCCCCGGCGTCATCCTCTATGGCGTGTCGCCCTTCCCCAACACGGTGGCGGCCGATTACGACCTGCAGCCGGTGATGACCTTGAAGACCCAGCTGATTGCGGTGCGGGATCACAAGGCGGGCGAGCCGGTGGGCTATGGCGCCAACTGGGTGTCAGATCGCGATACTCGCCTTGGCGTGATCGCCATCGGCTACGGTGACGGTTATCCGCGCATGGCGCCCAACGGCACATCCGTGCTGATCAACGGCCGCATCGTGCCGCTGGTGGGGCGTGTCTCCATGGATATGAGCACGGTCGATCTGGGCCCGGGCGCGACTGACAAGCCCGGCGACGAGGCGGTACTTTGGGGCGAGGGGTTGCCGGTGGAGCGGGTGGCCGACGAGATTGGCACCATCCCCTACGAACTCATCACCAAACTCACCTCCCGCGTCTTTATGGAGTACGTCTGATGTGGCAGCAGTGCCTGCTGACTCTTAAGCCCCGTTCGCGGGGCTTTCATCTGGTGACGGACGAGCTGGTGGCCAAGCTGCCGATGCTGGCGGATTACCGAGTCGGCATGGCGCCCCTGCTGCTGCAACACACCTCCGCCTCGCTCACCCTCAACGAGAATTGCGACCCCAGCGTGCGCAGCGATATGGAGGCTCATCTCCACCGGTTGGCGCCGGAGGATGCCCCCTACTATCGCCACACTTATGAGGGGGCGGATGACATGCCCGCCCACATCAAATCCTCTCTGCTAGGGGTGAGCCTGCAACTGCCGATCCGCGATGGTCAGCTGGCGCTCGGCACCTGGCAGGGGATCTGGCTTGGCGAGCATCGCATCGATGGCGGTGCCCGCAAGGTGCTGGTGACCCTGCAGGGTGAGTAATCAGGCTGCAACCAGCTGAAAGATGACGATAAAAAAAAGGGATGGCATTGAGCCATCCCTCTTTTTTCGTTTTTGCGGTTTCGCGAGCTATCCGCCTGCCAGTGGTGAAGCGCTCTTCGTAGCTCAGCCGACCTTGAAGGGGGTCAGCTCGGCCAGCGGGGCGGCGTCCATAAAGGCTTGCGGCTCCTGGCCGTGTTTGAAGATCTTGAAGTCCTGCTCGCGGGCGCTCCAGTACTCCAGACGCTCGCTGCCGTTTTCTCCGGTGATTTGCAGCAGGCTCGCTTCGCGCAGAGCCACCACATATTCGCTCGGGTTGATGGCGCAGAACTCTGCCAGACGCTCGTCGCGAGTTTCGCCCATGTGGCCGCTGATGCTGGCGTCCAGATAGTGCGGGTTGATCTGCAGCGGGAACAGGCCCAGCGCGGGCAGCACGGCGGCGTTGCAGACCGGCATGTCGTTGGTGGTGCGGATGCTCGGGGTCGCCACGTTGCAACCGGCGCTCCAGCCCACATAGGGGACGCCCCGTTCGCGCACGGCACGCTGGATCGGCACGATCAGGCCGTTTTCATGCAGCATCTGGTTGAGGCGCCAGGTGTTGCCGCCGCTGATAAAGATGGCGTCGGCCTGATTGACGGCCGCGACCGGATCGTCGAAGTGGTGAATGCTGATGGTCTCGATCCCGAGGCTCTCGGTAAGTTCGTTGGCACGGGCATCCCAGTCGCTGCGGATCACCGCATAGGGGATGAGCAGAATGCGCTTGACCTGTTTGCGCGCGAGCAGGCTTTGAACCCGATCTCGGGCCCAGCCGAGCAGACCCGGAAATTCGTTGGCTTTACCGTTGCTAAGCAGAAGCAGTTCCATCAGATATGTCCTCAAAAAGTGAAAGCGGAGGAGGGAGGGCCACCGGAGCCGCCGTGCGGCCGGATGGCAAGAGGAGGCATGCTACCACCATTGGCGCGGCGGTTCTGTGATCGCGAGGCCCATTCAACGGCTATGGAGGAGTTATGGATGGATAACTCAATGCCAGCTGGTGGATTAATAAGCAGCGCTCCGCTCGCTGCCATCGCCAATAAAAGACCCCGCCGCAGCGGGGTCATGGCAGAGTTAGTCGAGTTTGAGATCGACCCACACCATGCGGTGATCCGAGCTGACCCCTTTGGCGATGCCGAGTTTCGCATCATAGACCAGGTGATAACCCGCCTCGAAGCTGGCAGGCCAGAAGACGCCGCTCTTGACCGCGTTGAGGTTGGCGGAGGGGATGACGTGATCCAGCTGTAGCACGCTGGAGTTGGTGATGCGTTCCGGGTTGGGGCGAGTGAGGTTGCGTTTGCAGTCGGCCCCTTTGCTGACACACTCCGGGCCCCCTTCGCTGACCGGGATCAGGGTGCCATTGGTGATGGCCTGATTCATCAGCGGGTTGTTTAGCAGATCCTGAATGGCGGTCAGGTCGCCGTCACCGGTGAGCGGATCGGCGTTGAGATCCCCAGCGATGACGAACTTGGCGTTTTTGGCCAGCCCACCCTTGGTGCCCTTGTCATCGGTCATGTAGTTGAGACCCTTGACGTAGTCATTCCAGAAGGCGATCTCGGCGCGGTTGTGCTTGACGGTGTGACGCGCCGCGTTGGCAAAGATCGGCGGGGTCGGGTGGGAGATCAGGAAGTGGATCACCTCTTCCCCCTTCTCGGTCTTGATCCGTACCGGCACATCGGCGTGGTTCTTGGAGGAGAGCGGGTACTGCTGCCAGGCTTCGTATGAATACCATCCATCGCCACACTGGCGGCTGGCCGGGATCTTGACCTTGGGATTGTTGCAGTCATCGATGACGGGGTTCTGCTCGCCCGGCATATCCTTCCACTTGAAGTGCTGGAAGGTGCGGATCTGCTTGGTGTCGATGGGGTATTTGGACATCACCGCAAAGGCGTACTGGCCGTGATAGTTGCCAAAGCCCCAGGCATCGTCGGGGCCGCTGTTGACCTTGCCATCCAGATTGAGGTCATAACCGCTCATCAGGCCGGTGTTGGTGGCGAAGTTCTGCATCACTGGATAGCTGATGGCGGTCACTTCGGCATGCTGGGCGTGGGCCAGATAGTTGTCGTTGAAGGCTTTCAGATCGGCGGTGTTCTCGCCTTTGCCGTCGTTGTCGAACTCGTTGAGCAGGAACACATCCGGGCGGGTGCGCTGGATGATCTCCGCCACGTTGCGGATCTGCTGCACGTTCTTGGCTTTGGTTTCAGTGGCGCCGCTCAGGCTCCCTTCGGCGAGGCGGGCCAGCAGGGCATCCTGCTCGGTGCGGGTCAGCGCCAGCTCACCGGTCAGCATACCGGCGGCAGTGCGGTCAAAAGAGAGGTTGAAGGTGGCAAAACGAACCATGGGATCAGCTGCCTTTGAGTCGTTGTCGCTGTTGCAGCCTGCCAGCATCCCGAGGGAGATGGCGGCGGCCAGTAGGGTCTTGTTGATATTTTTCATTGTAATTATTCCGTAGCATCAATGAGTTATGCCTTCTGTGAGGCGGCGTCATTATAAGTAGACGGTGATGCTGCGGGGGTTTTGCCTGAGCAAAGTGTGAGGATATTCACACCACATATCTGGCGATGATGAATGTTAGCAGGGCGATATGGGGTGTGAAAAACCGGTTTATACGCTGCAGTTTCCGGGATGAATGGCGCGCTTCCAGCCGTTACCGCACTCTGAATTTGTCACACCACCATCGGCAGGCCGCTTTCGGGGTGGTGGATCACCTGTGCCGGATAGTCATAGAGACGGGTGATGAGCTCAGGGGTCAGCACCTCGGCAGGCGTGCCATCGGCCATCAGCTTGCCCCGTTCCAGCATCACCAGCCGGTCGGCATAGCGCGCCGCCAGATTGAGGTCGTGCAGCACCACCAGCACAGCAGTATTGCGGCTGGCGAGGGCGCGCGCCATGGTGAGCAGCTGGTGCTGGTATTTCAGATCGAGCGCCGAGGTGGGTTCGTCGAGCAGCAGCAAACGGGGTTGCTCGGCCTGCTCGGCCTGCTCGGTCGGAGAGGGGGCCTGCCAAATCTGCGCCAGCACCCGGGCAAACTGCACCCGCTGCCGCTCGCCGCCGGAGAGCCCGGGATAGAGCCGCTTGGCCAGATGCTCGACTCCGGCATGGGTCATGGCCGCCGCCACTATCTCGTCACGCCGCGCCGCCGGTTCACTGTGGGGCAAGCGCCCCATGGCGACCACCTCCTCGCAGAGAAAGGGGAAGTTGAGGGAGGAGCTTTGCGGCAATACCCCGAGCCGGTGGGCCAGCTGGCTGCTGTCCCACTGCTGGCGAGCCGCGCCGAACAGGGTGATGGAACCCTCATATTCCAGCTCGCCGGTTAGGCACTTGAGCAGCGAGCTCTTGCCCGCCCCGTTGGGGCCGAGCAGCGCGGTGAGGGTACCGCTCTCGAGACTAAGATCGAGCCCATCCAGGATCTGGCGCTGGCCACGGCGCAGGCTGAGTCGGCTGCAGCTCAACAGGGGGGAGGAGAGTGAGGATGAGAGTGGTTGCATAACAGTCCGTATCACAGGGCGCGGCGGCCTTTTACCAGCAGCCAGATGAAGAAGGGGGCGCCGAGCAGGGCGGTGATGATGCCCACCGGCAGCTCGGCCGGGGCCAGCAGGGTGCGCGCCAGCATGTCGGCCGCCAGCAGCAGGGCTGCGCCAAGCAGGGCCGAGAGCGGCAGCAACCTGACATGGTTGGGGCCCGCCAGCAGGCGCACTAGATGGGGAACCACCAGCCCGACGAAGCCAATCATCCCCGATACCGCCACTGCCACCCCGACGCCCGCTGCGGTGAGCAGGATCAGGCGACGTTTGAGGGATTGCACATTGACCCCAAGATGACGAGCCTCTCCTTCACCCAGCAGCAGGGCGTTGAGGGGATTGGCATCGCGCATAAAGAGCCACAGCAGGGCCGCTAGGGTGAGCAGGGCCAGCGCCACATCGGCCGGTTTTCCCGCCGCCAGCGTTCCCATCTGCCACAGGCTCAGGTTGCGCAGCATCTGATCGTCCGCCAGATAGGTGAGCAGGCCGATCACCGCGCCGGAGAGCGCCGTGATGGCGACCCCGGCCAGCAGCATGACGGTGACCGAGGTGCCCCCCTCACGGGTGCCGAGCAGATAGACCAGGGTGGTGGTGAGCGCGCCGCCGAGAAAGGCGAGCAGCGGCAGCAGGCCAATCCCGATGGTGGTTTGCAACTGTTGACCGAGTGGTGCCAGCAGCACGATGGCGAGCGCCGCCCCGAGCGCCGCACCGCCGGAGACACCTATGATGCCGGGGTCAGCCAGAGGGTTGCGAAACAGCCCCTGCATCACGGCGCCACAGAGCCCGAGAATCCCCCCCACTGCGATGCAGAGCAGGGTTCTCGGCAGGCGAATTCCCTGCACGATCAGCAGTTTGTGCGACTCAATCCCGCTCTCCTGTCCGGCAAACAGCGCCCGCAGACTCTCGCCCAGGGTGAGGGTCATGGGGCCGGTTGCCAGCGAACCGAGCAGCAACAGTGCCAGTGCGGCCGTGGTAAAGGCCAGCAGCCAGGAGAGGGGTAACCGCATCATGACCCCTGCTTGATCCACTGGGCGATCTGGTTCGCCTGTTGCAGGGAGTTGAGGCTTAGGCCCCCTTGCAGGGCGTGACCGTCGATGGCGTGGATGGCGTTGCGCTTGCCTGCCGGGGTAGCCGCCAGGGCGGGCACTTCTGCCAGCACCTTGGCCGGATCGGCATATTGCTGCCAGTCACGACCGCTGACCAGCACCAGATCGGGCTGCATCTCGATGAGGGATTCGGCGGATACCGGCTTGTAGTTGCGCAACTCGGCGACCGGATTGATGCCGCCTGCCAGCGAGACTAGCGCGCTGGCGGTGGTGTCACCCCCGGCGATGCTGGTGGGTTGCCCCTTGTGCAGCAGCAGGAAGGCGACCTTGAGCGGTTTGTTCTGTTTGGCTTGCGCCGCCAGCTGATCGGTCTGGGCCTGGATCTCTGCCTTCAGGCGATCGCCAGCGGCTTTGTCGCCCAGCAGGCTGGCGAGGGTGTCGATACGCTGGTTGAGGTTGGCGAGGGTCGGCGCGGTATCCAGCACCTCCACCTTGACCCCGGCACGACGCAGCTGATCCAGGGTCGGGGCCGGGCCCATCTCGTCGCTGCCCACCAGTCGGGTGGGGGAGAGGCTCAGGATCCCTTCAGCGGCCAGTGCCCGGTGATAACCCACCTTGGGCAGCCCTTTTGGCAAGGGGCTGCTGACATCGGTGGCGATCAGGCTCGATTCACCGCCAAGGGCCAGAATGAGTTCTGTGGTGGCCGGGCCGATACTGACGATACGCTCTTTCTGTCCGTCGGCAGCAACGGCAGAGAAGGAAGAGAGTGAACTGCAGAGCAGGGTGATGGCGAGGGCAAGACGACGGCCCATGCTAACCTCCGAAGGGGTGAATGAAACGGGTGTGCCGCCGAGAATATCAAGGCTTTGTAAAAAATGCACTGATAATGATAGCAATTATCAATTGCATTGGTTTCGGTGCTTTATTAGAGTAGCCGCCATGATAAACAGCGGGACAAGATGGTCCCGCAGAGGGAGAAAACATGAGCATTGCACAACGCATTCACGCGCTGCTGGAGCAGGATCCCGGCGCTCATCCGTCCACCCTGGCGGCCCAGCTTGCCATCAGCGAATGGGAGGTGG
>NZ_QAJD01000004.1:0-12524 GCF_003061465.1 Aeromonas sp. HMWF017 | reverse complement strand
GCTGGTGACCCTGCTACCCGCCGATCGCGCTCAAGGTTTGCTGGAAGATCTGGCCGACTGGGGCCCGGTGACCACCATCGTCGAATCTGAAGGTTCCATCTTCGAGGTTAAAGCCCCCTTCCCGAAAGGCAAAGATGCACGCGGCTACTACAACCTGATGGGCCGCGACGGTGAGCTGCATGGTCACCTCAAACTCGACAACGTGGCGGGGATTGCGCTGGTCAGCAAGCTGTTCATGGGCAAGGAGGGGCACTCCTTCCAGTTCTTCGGTCACTCCGGCCGCTGCATGTTCAAGGTCTATCTGGGTCGCGACGAGAAACGTCAGCTGCTGGCCGATCAGGTCACCCGTTTTATGGCGCTGCGCCACAACTCTCAAGAGGAAGTCAAAGCATGAGTGAACGTCAGGAGCGTCTGCAGAACCGCCTGCAACCGGAGATCCGCGAGTTTCGCGATAGCTGCCGCACCCTGCAGCTCGCCACCGTCGATGGCGAAGGGAATCCCAACGCCAGCTATGCCCCGTTCGTGCTACAGGAAGATGGCTACTATGTGCTGATCTCCGAGATCGCCCGCCACGCCCGCAACCTGCAACAGGTGCCGCGGGTATCCCTGATGCTGATCGAGGATGAGAGCGGTGCCCGCGAGCTGTTTGCCCGCAAGCGCCTGACCTTCGATGCGGTGGCTGAAGTCGTTGCCCGTGACGACGCTCGCTGGAGCAAGGCGGTGGCGGCACTGGAGGGGCGTTTTGGCGAGATCATCAAGGGTCTCTCCAACCTCAAGGATTTCAAACTGTTCCGCCTCAAGCCGGAGCAGGGGCTGTTCGTCAAGGGCTTCGGCCAGGCGTTCGCGGTCTCCGGTGACGAGCTGGTGGATTTCGTCCATCTGGTGGAAGGGCACAAGCGCATCGACAACGGTGCCGAGCTCACCAGCCCGGCCGATGCGCCGGTCTGAGGATCCCTGTCGACCACGACAGCCGTCATAACAAAACGGGCAGCCACTGGGCTGCCCGTTTTTATTGCGTTATCTCATCCGGCCTGTTCAATCCTGCCAGGAGGTCTTGTTGGGAAAAGCGCGACGATCGGCGTCGGTGGCCGTTTCGTTGCACTCTCCCCGCACCTTCCAGGAGGTCTGGCTCAGCACTATGTAGCCCTGGCGGCAATACTGCTTGGTCGCCAGGGTCTCGGTCAGCAGGTTCTCCTGCAACGCCTCCCGCTGCTCCAGCAGCCGCTGGCTCTGGGCCGCCGAGAGGCCGCGTGGCAAGGTGTCGTTGGGCGCGGCTTCAAAGGTGAACCGCTTGCTCCCCTCCTCGTTGATGTGGGTCAGAAACAGGGGTTCCGGCCCGTCATACTTCTGTCCGGGCAAGCTGGAGCAGGCCGACAGCAGGGGAACAATCAACAACAGGGTGGCAGACAACAGGCGCACAACAGACTCCAGTGAGAAACGAGGCGAGGCTCGCAGATTAGCACGGCTGCAGGGCGGGTGTTACTGCCAGCAGCTCGTCGGTGGTGAGCAGGGTCACACTGCGCCCCTCCGGCAGGCTGAGGTGGCGCCACATCCAGTGATGGTGCTCGGTGATCTGGGCCGCGCTCAGATGGGGGCGATCAGCGGTGGTGTGACCATCGCTCAACACCAGCACCTCGTACCCATGGGAGGCGGCACTGCGCACCGTGGTGTCGACGCAAAAATCGGTGGCACAGCCACAGAGAATGAGTCGATCGACCGGCTGCTCGGCCAGCAGGAAGGCGAGCTCGGTGTCGAGAAAGCTGTCACAGGCCGTTTTGCGCACCCGGCTCTCTCCCTTGGCCGGTTGCAGCGCACTGTGCAACTGCCAACCCGGTGTGCCCGGTTCCAGTTCAGTACCGGGGGGCGAGTCATGCTGGATATAGATGACCCGTCCCTGTTGCTGCCTGACATGGGCCGCAGCCCGGTTGATATTGGCCAGCACCTGCTCCTGGCGGTAACGGGGCTCGTTGAACAAGCCTTGCTGCACATCGATGATCAGTAACACATCCATATTTTACCCGCCGTTTCCTGGAAGATTAGGGTTGCAGCCACTGGCTGCAGTCACGACTGCGGGATTGATGCAGCGCGCCCATATCTTGCTTCATCTCGTCACTGTTTTGCCAGCGCTTAGGCAGCGGCATGATGGTTACCTGCACATCGGCTGCGGGATCTGCAACAGAGGTCTCATCTGTGCGGGGCACGACCAGCGCCACCTTGAGGGCAGGATTGCGGCTGGCGATGCGACTGGCGAGCCCAAGCCCCCCCTCGACGTGGAAATTGCCGGCGATATGCATGATCTGCTGGCCCGGGTGCTTGGCGAGATAATCCACCATGCTCTCGGCCATGGTGTCATCCCAACTGGTCTGAGCGGCGAAGCGGCGGGCATTGCTGTCGGCGTCGCCGTGGTGCATGGAGGCCATAAATTTCTGGCGATAGGGGTCATCCCCCAGCATCAGCTGGCGTGCCAGCTGGCTGCGACGCGACGCGGGCAGTTTGTCGAGCCACTCAGCCCCCTCCTGACCGACACAGCTCACCAGCGGCTTGGGGGCGTTGGCGGCGATCACCGGCATCTGGTGAGCCTTGGCAAACTCTACCAGCGGGCGGTAGTCGCTCGGATAGTTGGGCCAGGCGTTGCCTTCGCGGATCAAGGCCGATTCACCAATCTGGTTCGCCAGATAGGCATCCAGCGTCTTCTGATCGGCGCGGCTGAACTGCTCCATGGAGAGGGCCAATGGCCGACCGTGCTGCTGACCTGCGGTGTAGAGCCCGCTCAGCAGGCGCGATTGCAACAGATGCACGGCGGGATGGCTGTGCAGCTCACCCACCAGAATGATGTCGGCGTCGGCAATGCGCGCGATTGCTTGCTCCAGCGTCAGGTCTGCGTCTCCTTCGCCGCTTAGCCGGTAGTCATAGAGCGTTTGCAACTGTGATGACACGGTTGGCTGGGTTGGGGTGGCACAGGCTGCCAGTAGCAGCGGCAGGGCGAGCAGGGGAAGTCGTCTAATCATGGGATCTCACGGCTGATATGCCCGGATGCCGGTGCATCTCGGGGGGCTAATAGAGAATAAGGGCAACACAGGGCGACAGTGTAAAACCAATTTGGTTCAAAACAAATGAGAATGATTTCGTTTCTTGTTGATCTTTGTCGAGAGCCGGGTAATATGCGGCCTGTTTGATAACAGTTCTCAATAAGGATTCGCTGTGACCCATCATAACGCACTCTCTCTGGTTGCCCTCGCCGTGGCGGCCGGTCTCTCCTCCCAGGTCTTTGCTGCCACCCAGAAGGCGGATGAAGTCGTGGTCGTCAGCGGCTCACGGATGGAGCAAAAACTGGAAGATGTCTCCGGCCCCATCTCGGTGATCACCGCCAAGCAGATTGAAGAGCAGGTCGTCACTAATGTCGCCGACCTGTTCCGCTACGAACCCGGTGTGACCGTGCTCGGCGGTCAGGGGGATGCGCAGACCTTCGTCATCCGCGGCATGGGGGAAAACCGGGTCAAGGTGGTGCGCGACGGTGTGCGCCAGAACGATGCCTACAGCAAGGGCGGTGTTGGCCAGAGCTACTTTGATACCGACATGATCAAGCAGGTAGAAGTGGCCAAGGGGCCGGCGTCTGCCGCCTACGGATCCGATGCGCTGGGTGGCGTGATTGCGATCACCACCAAGGATGCCAGTGACTTCCTCAAAGGCAAGGACAGCTATCTGGATGTGACCAGTGGTTACGCCTCCAGCAGCCACCAGAAGATGGCGGGCTTTACCGGCGCCCTGCGCACTGGCGAAGTGGAGAACCTGCTGCGCTACACCTGGCGCGATGGCGGTGTGACCCAGAATTTCGACTCCACCAAGAACGACTTCGACATCGGTACCCACGCCCTGCTGCTCAAGAGCAAGTGGAACCTCTCCGATGAGCAGTTCCTCAAGCTGACCGTTGACTACCTGACCGATGGCGAGGAGCCGGATGCGGTCAAGCTCAACAAGGTCGGTACCGGTACTGCCCGTGTCTTTGATCAGCCCATCACCGACAAGCAGACCGACAACCTGTCTGTGGTGCTGGATCACGGCATCGCGCTGAATCAAGGTTGGGCTGATCGGATGGATAGCAAGGTTTACTTCGCACGCACCAAGCAGACGCTGGATCAGTACGCCTCATCCAAGTATCCGGTCAGCCCCGGCAACCCCTATGTGACCAAAAACTCGCTGGATCACAATGTGTTCGAGCAGAAGAACATCGGCGCCCAGTTGCAGTTTCACAAGGCGGTCGCCAACCACCGTCTGGCCTGGGGGGCTGAATACGAGCACACCGACAACGAACGTACCCGTTACAAGGGGCCGACGACTCCCGGTGATTTTGTCGGCTACAACGAGCTGAGTTTCCCGGCTACCACCAGCGAGCGCAGTGCCCTGTGGGCCTTTGACGAGATCAAGTTTGGCGAGCGCTGGGTGCTGACCCCGGGTGCCCGTTATGACTACTACCGGATGACCCCGGACAACGATCCAGCCTACACAGGCGACAAGCTGCACAAGTTCTCCGAAGGGGAGTTGTCACCCAAGCTGGGTCTGGTGTTCAAGGCCCACGAGGCGGCCAATCTGTTCGCCCAGTACAGCCACGGCTTCAAGGCCCCCATGTATGACAGCGCCTTCTCCACCCTGAACCATCAGGCGTACGGCTATCGCATAGAGCCCAACCCGAACCTCAATCCGGAGAGCAGCGACGGCATCGATCTTGGCGTGCGTGGCAGCAGCAACGGCTTCAGCTATGAAGTAGCCAGCTTCTACAACAAGTTTGAAGACTTCATCGAGATGGTGGAAGTGGGCAAAGAGGGGCGCACCGCCGTCTACCAGTACCAGAACCTGAGCAAGGCGACCACCAAAGGGGTCGAAGCCAAGGCGGATTACTGGCTCAACGATATCGTTAATGTCTGGGGCAACCTCGCCTACATCGAAGGCAAGGATGGGGATGGCAACTACATCAACAGCCTGAGCCCGCTCAATGGCTCGATCGGTTTGCGTCTGGAACAGTCCCAGTGGAACTTCAACACCGCGCTGCGCTTTGCTGACGACATGGACAAAGTCCGTAAAGACAGCAAAGGCAACGATTACGTGAAGAGCGCCGGATGGGGTGTGGTGGATATGTACGCCCAGTTCAACCCGATGACCGACCTGCAGCTCAACGTCGGGGTCTTCAACCTGTTTGACAAGGAGTACACCAGCTACGAGCGCATCGCCGGTCGTGCCGAGGGCTCCGATAACAGCATGATGACCGAACCGGGCCGCAACCTGAGTGCACGGGTCAAATACGTATTCTAAAAAGACAACACACGCAGTGATCTCGGGCTGTTGCCCGCACCGGATCCCCGCCCTGACAGGCGGGGATTTTTTATACATGTAGCCAGGTGTGAGGTGACCCGCTCAAGCCATGTTATTCATTGGCTTCGCCTTTTCTTTGTGTTGGCGAGATATTATGCTATTTGATTCGTTGTTAATGAAATTTAGTAATTCTTTACAATGGGTGTGCCTCGCTTTTGACTTCGACATCGCACTTTTTCCTCGACACCGCCGATGCACTTGAGCTGATTACCCGCTTCAATGAGGCCTCTGACGAGCAGACCATAGTGACTCTGTTGCGAACTCTGAGCCAGCAGATGGGATTTGACCACTTCCGGCTGGGATTCATCTTTCCCAGTTCGATTCAGCGTCCTGATGTGAGGATTTTCAACGGCTGTCCTGTCGAGTGGGTGCAGGCCTATGACAGACAGCGTTTCTTTGCGGTAGATCCCGTTGTGCGTAAAGGAATGAAGCAGAGCACCCCAATCCTTTGGGCCAACCTGATCTCCGAGTGTTGCGCTCAGCAGGACATCGCTGGGTTGGAAGTGATGCGGCAGGCACAAGAGATGGGGCTGCGCGACGGGATCACGATTCCTTGGCACGGGGCGAATGGCCATGTTGGCTTGCTGTCATTGATCACTCGTACGCCACGAACCGAACATCAGTGGCTGACGGCTATTCCCTTTTTAAGCTGGCTGGCGGTGCATGTCTTCGAGGCGGTGGCCCGTGTTTGTCTTGCCGTGAAGCTTCCTCAGGAAGATCTGACGCTACGGGAGCTGGAGGTGTGCCAATGGGCCGCCGAAGGCAAGCAAGTGAGCGATATTGCCCAGATCCTGGGGATCAAGCCCAGAACCGTCACTTTCCATCTTGAACGGATCGCGGAGAAGCTGGGGGCAAGCAGCAAAAATCAGGCGATATCCTGGGCACTGATGCAGGGGATTGTCAGACTGAACATTGACACGGCACAAATCGAAAATGTGGATGATAACAGTGCATGATGCTGCCTAACGCAAAAGCTTGCTCATTACGTAGATGAAATTACTGAAAAGGTCAGTTTTGCCAGTGAATGTGATGACATTGCGCAACTTATTGCACCCATGTGCGTCGAGTGGGAATTGATGCGGCCTAACTTGTTGATAAATAAGAAATAAAAAATGGCATGGACGCTGCTAAGTGTTGGTCGAGTGCTATCTCGTTTAACCAATCTATTTAGGAGCATACACATGCCAACTCCATGTTATATCAGCATCGAAGGTAAAACTCAGGGCAACATCACCGCTGGTGCCTTCACCTCCGATTCCGTCGGCAACATCTTCGTTCAAGGTCACGAAGACGAGATGCTGGTACAAGAGTTCCAGCACGTTGTCACCGTCCCGACCGACCCGCAATCCGGTCAGCCTGCCGGTCAGCGTGTCCACAAGCCGTTCAAGTTCACCGTGGCGCTGAACAAAGCCGTGCCGCTGATGTACAACTCTCTGGCTTCCGGCGAGATGCTGCCGAAAGTGACCCTGAAGTGGTACCGCACCTCCGTTGAGGGCAAGCAGGAGCACTTCTTCTCTACCGTGCTGACCGATGCCACCATCGTTGACATCGACTGCCAGATGCCGCACTGCCAGGACCCGGCGAAGTCTGACTTCACCCAGCTTATCCAGGTCTCCATGGCTTACCGCAAGATTGACTGGGAGCACACCGTTGCCGGTACTTCCGGTGCGGACGACTGGCGCGCCCCCATCGAGGCGTAAGCCTTGCTTCGGTACTTTGGTATTCCTTGTAAGTAGTAATGTGTCTTTGAGCCGGTTGTTCAACCGGCTTCTTGTACTGTGCATTTTCTCCAGCCTGGCCAACGGGTTGGCTGGAGCTTTTCTGTTTTGCCATCCCCCTGCCGGGGTTTGATGCCTTGCCGGTGAGTGCGGAGGGGCGGAGGGATGGCAAAGCACTAAAGGGTGTCCTGTGATGCAGACCCGAACCGCTCGTAACCAGTTAACCCCCTTATCTTTGGAGGCCCTTGCGGCACCGGAGAGGGCGGTAGCGTGGCTGCGCGGCGAAGGCGTGTATGGGCGCGAGAGTTGGCAAGGGCTCAGGCACAGCTTGGCCGTGACAAGAGGGGAAAGCCATGGCTAATCAAACCGGATTGCAATTTACCGTCAAGGTAGGGGCGTTGCCCGAGATCACCTTCGTGGTGGCCAGCTTCCAGCTGGATGAGGGGTTGAACCGGCCGTTTAATCTGCAGTTGGAGGTGGCCAGCAGCCAGCCCGATGTCGACTTTGGCGCCGTGCTGGACCAGCCCTGCGAGCTGATGGTGTGGTACAACGGCGAGCTGCAACGCCGGGTCTGCGGGGTTGTGAGCGAGCTTGGCCAAGGGGACAGCGGCTTTCGCCGTACCCGTTACCGCATTGAGGTGAAACCCGCCTTGTGGCGGCTGGGGCTGCGCCAGAACTCACGTATCTTCCAGGCCCAGAAGCCCGATGAAATCCTCAGCATCCTGCTGCAAGAGCACGGCATCACCGACTACGCCTTTGCACTCAAGAATGAGCATGCCCAGCGCGAATACTGCGTCCAGTATCGGGAAACTGACCTCGATTTCGTGAACCGCCTTGCTGCCGAAGAGGGCTTGTTCTACTTCCACGAATTCGAAGCAGGCAAACACCGCATTGTGTTTGCCGACGACGCTGCGGCCCTGACTGCCGGCCCCGAGCTTTTCTTCAACCTTGGCAACCGCTCGCTGGAACAAGGCCCTTACGTGCGCCAGTTCCACTACCGCGAGGCGGTGCGCCCCTCGGATGTGGAGCTGAAAGACTACAGCTTCAAGACCCCGGCCTATGGTCTCTCCCACAAGAAGCAGGGCACAGAGCTTTCGCATCAGCGGTACACCTATCAGCACTTTGACTACCCGGGCCGCTACAAGCAGGACCCGAGCGGCAAGGCCTTTGTCCAGCATCGGCTCGATGCGCTGCGCAATAACGCGGTGGCGGGCAGTGGCAAGTCCAACAGTGCCGCGCTGCTGCCGGGCCAGCACTTTTCATTGACCGAACACCCCAACGGTAGCCTCAACACCGACTGGCAAATCGTCCATATCCGCCATACAGGTGAACAGCCGCAGGCGCTGGAGGAAGAGGGCGGCAGCGGCCCGACCGTCTACCACAACGAATTTGGCGTAGTGAAAGCGAGTACCACCTGGCGGGCCCGCATCGGCAGCCCCGAGGCACCCCACAAGCCGATGGTGGACGGCCCGCAAATCGCCATCGTGGTTGGCCCTGATGGGGAGGAGATTTACTGCGACGAACACGGCCGGGTGAAGCTGCAGTTCCCGTGGGACAGATACGGCAGTTCCAACGACCAGAGCTCCTGCTGGGTGCGAGTGAGCCAGGGCTGGGCTGGCGGTCAGTACGGCATGATGGCCATCCCCCGTATCGGCCACGAGGTCATCGTCTCGTTTCTGGAAGGAGACCCCGACCAGCCTATCGTCACCGGTCGCACCTACCACGCCACCAACCGGCCGCCGTATGAGCTGCCCGCCAACAAGACCCGCACCGTGCTGCGCACCGAAACCCACAAGGGCGAGGGCTTTAACGAGCTGCGTTTCGAAGACCAGGCGGGGCAGGAAGAGATTTACATCCACGGTCAGAAAGACCTGAACGTGCTGATTGAAAACGATGCGGCTTGGCATATCAAACACGACGAGCATCGCGACATCGACTTTGATCGGGTAACCCGCATCAGAAAGGTGCCGGGCAAGGATGGTGCTCCGCCCAGCCTCGGTAATGACCACCTGACAGTTGAAGGTGAAAAACGCGACCACATCAAGGCGGACTATTCGCTGACGGTGGATACCTCCCTGCACCAGAAACTGGGCCAATCTCTCTTGGTGGAAGCGGGTGAAGAGGTGCATATCAAGGTGGGTGACAAGCTGGTGCTGGAGGCTGGATCCGAGATCACCCTCAAGGGGGGGGGCAGCTTTATGAAAGTTGACCCGAGCGGCATCAAGCTGGTGGGCCCCGCCATCAAACTCAATGCCGGCGGCAGCCCGGGATCAGGCTCTGGCTGGGCTGGTCAGGCTCCCGTTACTCCCAAAGGGGTTGAGGTGGTCAAAGCCCCAGAACTGGTTGAACTGGTCAAGGCCATTCCTACCGAGAAGGCGATGGAGGCGCTCTTGAAAGACGAGAAGCCCGCTGCGTTTTACCTCTTTTCTGAATAAGGAGAAAGCATGAAGTTTGCATTTCCCATCCTCACAGCCACAGGGGAAGAATTCAAAGATGTCAAAGCCCTGACTGCACTTATTAATGGCGAGAAATCCGGTCATTATCTCCTGGGCAATCACAACAAGTGGCATGGCGGTATTCATATCAGCGACCAGAGTGCCCCTTGGTGCAAAGATAAATATCCTGTCCGAGCCATTGCTGACGGCAAAGTTGTGGCTTTTCGGATGATGAAGGATTATCTGACCTCTGAATTTCAGGGGGAGTCACTGCGTTATTCCAACTGCTTCTGCCTGGTCCAACACGAATATTGTGAAATAAATGCAGAAACAAAAGCTAAAAATGAGTTCACCTTTTATTCGCTCTATATGCACCTGTTGCCTTGGGATAAGTACCAAAGCACCAAGAAGCTGGTATTGAAAAAGGGTTGGAATGCTCGCAATTCTGTCCCCCATAGGAATCCCAATGCAGAGCAGCAGCGTGCCGATGCTGCCTTGCCTCGTTTCACTTTGCCTAAGGATACCGAACTGGAGATGGATAGCAGCATTCCCCCCAAAAAGGGGAGTGTTGGGGGCAAGGAGTATGATTTCATCAAGGTAAAGATCAAGAGCAAGCTGTCCAATGCCCAGATAAAAGAGGCTGAAAAGGCTGGTGTATTGGTCAGTGAAGGAAGTTCAGTCTGGATCGCCAATAGCCCGGATGCCGTGACCTTTATCAAACCCAATGTGCCCACCTGGCTATTCGATCAGATAGATGCAGAGCTATTGAAGGACATGGCTGGGCGTGCAGATCCTGTCTTGGATGATAAAAGTGGTCGCTTGATGGCTGGCAGTGGCAATGTCTCACTGCCAGCTGGCACCAAGTTGCAGTATGATGCCCACCAACTCGACTTCCATTGGATTGGTGATAAAGCGCGCAAGATGGCCAGATGCAAATATGTCATGCCGAGTGGGAGTGGCGCTCAGGGGAATTGTGGTCTCGCCTGGGTGGGCGTTGAAGATGAATTTATCAAAGCTAAAAGGCTTCCCCCCTCCCATCTCGACGAGCTATATGTGCTGCCATCTCCCGTGGCAATTGCTGCAGGTGAAACCATAGGCTATCTCGGCTTGGTGGAAACACCGGGGTCCCTGATTGGGGGTAAGCAAAGCAAGCATCAGGTCCATCTTGAGGTGTTCACCCAGGATCCCCGTCTGTACGATGTTCTGGCCAACAAGGCGGGAACGAAAGGTGGTGCAACCTATGCCAAAGTGCCTGCCGATTTGATCCTCCATGAGAAGAAGAGTGAGGCAGGCAAAGCCAAGTGGATGGCGACCAAGGATAAAAGCAAGGAAGTGCTGGTTGAATCCCCCAAGATGGAAAAGGATGCGGCCAAGCAGGAATGGGTCTGTGTCTCATCAGATAAATATGTCAAGAAAGAACAAGTTGAGTTATTGAGTCAGCATGACTGGCTGAAGATCGGTTTTAAAAAGGTCGATGGTTCAGGCTCTGACGGCTATCTGGATCCCGATGCGCCGCCTTCCCTTTTTACTGATTTGGTGAAAAGCTTTGATAAGAATAAGGATGGCAAGCTGAGCAGCGGCGAAATTCATGCCGCTTTGAGCAATCCGAAAAACAGTGAGCAGTTGCACAAGCTCATTGTCAAACATCTCAGCGAGTGGTATGAAAAGTCTTCAGCCAGCAGTTATCAATGGCTGGATAAGCTTATGACCAAGATTGGCCTGCCAAACTTTGATTTACTGGTTGATCATGAAAAGCAGCGTATCGATAAGCTGGAGTGGATGCAGAGTGCGACCAAGTTAAAGCTGGAGAAAGAGGTTTGGCATTTTTCACCAATAGGAATAATGGCATTAATAACAGAGCAGCACCCAAGTGGAGATACAATCGATTTTAATACCACTCTTGGGATTTATAGAATTTCTAAAAAATCTGCGGAATTTATATTGTCTTGGGAAGCATACATGCCCAAACCATATGTCCCCAAAGGAGATCAGTCAAGTGGCGTTACTATTGGGTATGGGTACGATTTAGGACAACAAGAAATCTCATCAGCACGGACTATGTTGAGTGATTATTATACGGCTCCACAGGTGGAGCGTTTGTTAACCGCAATTGGTAAAAAAGGGGATAATGCAAGAGCTATTGTTCATGAATTATCTGACATTTCAATTGATAAAGAACGAGCACTAGATATGGCAATGCGTTTAAAGGAACGATACTGTCAAGTTGTTGTCAACACTTACCCACAAGCTATTAACCTACCTCCAGATAGTGCTGGTGCCATATTGTCATTGGTTTATAACAGAGGTCCATCATTAAAAAAACCGAAAATAGGGGATCCAATAGATAGTCGTCGTGAAATGAGAGAAATAGGCGATGATTTTTCTAAAGGGAATATTAAAAACATACCTGCCAGACTAAGGAGTATGAAAAGGTTATGGGCTAACCAGCGGGGCCTAAGAGACCGCCGTGAAGGTGAAGCTAAATTTATTGAAGAAGAATTGGCTGGGGGAGAATGATATGACTAGTATTTTAAGTAGGTTACTGTTCATTTTTATTTTTTTGTTTTCAACATATGTACATGCGTGTGGTAATAACAACAATGCAATTGTTCAGGGCCCTTTCAGAGATATATCCTTCAATGAAGGATATATCTGCTTTCAAAGCACTTCAGATAAAAAAGATATAGAGTTTTATCTTGGGTATGAGTCACCTAAGGGAACGCAAAATCATTTGATTGATACTTTTTATCATTCAGATGCACCAGTGGAATTAATGTCTGTTTTTTTTGTTCCTGTAAATAAAGAGAGGAATGTTGCTATACTTCTTCGCTGGAATGTAAATTATGAAAATAATGGTATAGAATATCCTTATTTTTATGAAATTAAAACATATCGAAAAAGTAAAGAAGGAAAGTATAAACTAAATTTAAGTTCAGAAACTGATGATGCTCTTTCTGGTTATCAGATTATAAAAAATGGTAAAATGCAAAATTATGCATTAGAT
>NZ_QAJD01000056.1:17818-46083 GCF_003061465.1 Aeromonas sp. HMWF017 | reverse complement strand
TGCTGAAAGGCTGGGGTATCCATGATGGTAGACCTCAAGGTGATGGCCTACTTCAAGATTAGCCTTTCAACACATAATTGGGACAGAGCCATAAACAAACGCAGCCTGATGGCTGCGTTCTTGTATCTGGCGGGGCAACCCCTTGAAGAGATAACCCCTGACGGGATAGAGAGCCCTTATAAAGAGAGCCCTTAGATAGCCAGAGCCTCAAGCTGCGCTTTGGCCGCTTCCATCCCCTTGCTCTGGGCATCCGGGCCCATACCCATCCCCTCGGCGTAGATGAAATCCACCTCTTTGATACCGATGAAACCGAGCACGGTACGCATGTAGGGAGTGACCAGATCGGTGGCGCTGCCGACGTGCATGCCGCCGCGGGGGCTGATCACCAGCGCACGGGTATTTTCAACCAGACCGACCGGACCGGTCTCGGTGTAGCGGAAGGTGACGCCAGCGCGAGCCACCAGATCGATCCAGTTTTTCAGCTGGGTCGGGATGTTGAAGTTGTACATGGGGGCCGCAATCACCACCAAGTCGCTCGCTTTGAGTTCGGCGATCAGCTCGTCGGACTGGGCGATCACCGCCAACTGACGCTCGCTCAGGTTATCACCACCGCGCAGGCCGGAGGCCAGCTCGCCATCCAGCACCGGCAGGTTGAGTGCTGCCAGATCACGCACGGTGACGACATCATCCTGATGGTCAGCCAGGAAGCCGTCGATCAGGGCGTTGGATTGGGAATATTGACCCAGGATGCTGGATTTGAGTACGAGGATATTGGCCATGGTGAAACTCCATTTGGTTGTCGGTTGAACAGCGTTGCTGTCGATGGAGGTCACTCTAAACATTGGGCTTCTATACAGATAGCGAAAATAGATGCTCAACTTGTTCAAATTTTTTGATGAAAGGCCACTTCCTCGCCAGCCAACCCTGCGGCCGCGCTTCAACCCTTGGCAGAATAAACGATTGCCGTTATGATCCGCCGCACTTTTTTCCAGCGACCCGGATCCCATGATACCCTCGCGCAGGCACTCTCCTTTGGCCGGTGCAGTCTGGATGATGGTGGCAGGACTCTGCTTCGCCGCCGTCAACAGCCTGAGCCAGTATGTTAGCTTCAAACTCGGCCTTGCCTCTACTCAGGTCGCCTTTCATCAATACCTGATCGCCCTGATCTGCCTGTTGCCCTGGCTGGTTCGTCACGGCTTGCGCCAATCCCTGATGACCAATCAGTTCCGGCTGCACCTGTTGCGGGTATTGCTGGCGGTAGTCGGCATCCAACTCTGGCTCTGGGCGCTGGCGTACCCCGTCCCCATCTGGCAGGGGATCGCTCTGCTGATGACCTCACCGCTGTTTGCCACCCTGGGCTCCGCCCTGCTGCTCAAGGAGCAGGTGAGCCGCGCCCGCATTCTGGCAACCCTGACGGGCTTTGCCGGCGCCATGCTGATCCTCGCCCCCTGGACTGACGAATTCAGCTGGGCCTCCTTGCTGCCGGTGGCGGCTGCGCTGTTCTGGGCAGGTTACTCCCTGATGGTACGCTATCAGGCAGCCAACGAATCATCCCACACCATAGTGGTGTATCTGCTTATCTTCAGTACCCCGTTCAACGTCATGCTGGCCCTGCCGGAGTGGCAGTGGCCGAGCGAGAGCCAGTGGCTGCTGGTAGCCGCCTCCGGCGTGCTGACGGCACTGGCCCAAATGTCCATCGCGCGCGCTTACAGCGTGGCAGAGGCCTCCTTCGTGCAGCCTTTCGATTTTGCCAAACTGCCGATGAACGTGCTGGCGGGCTGGCTGGTCTTTGGCTGGGCGCCCCCCGGCCGTCTGTGGCTTGGCGCTGCCATCATCATTGGCGCCATTACCTTGCTGACCCATCTGGAGCAGCGCGCTCACAAACCCGTTTCCTGAGGTACGCCATGCGTGCCTCTTTTTTTGTCCGCTATTCATGCGATAGCGATCATCAACAATGACCATCGACATCAGGAGAGATCGTATGTTTGGAACCGCAACCCGCCCCGGCGCCACCCGTGCCCTGCTGCTGGGCTCCGGCGAACTTGGCAAGGAGGTCACCATCGAGTTGCAACGGTTCGGGATCGAAGTGATCGCAGCCGACCGCTACCCCAATGCCCCCGCCATGCAGGTGGCCCACGCAGCCCACGTGCTGGACATGCTCGATGGCAACGCCCTGCGTGCCCTGGTTGCCGAGGTTAAACCCGACCTCATCATCCCCGAGATTGAAGCGATCGCCACCGATACCCTGGCCGCCCTTGAGCAAGAAGGGGTCAAGGTAGTGCCCAACGCCCGCGCCACCCAGCTCACCATGAACCGGGAGGGGATCCGCCGTCTCGCCGCCGAGACGCTGGGCCTGCCCACCTCCCCCTACCGCTTTGCCCAGAGCAAGGAGGAGTTTGTCGCCGCCGTCGAGGCTATCGGCCTGCCCTGCGTGGTGAAACCGGTAATGAGCTCATCCGGCAAGGGGCAGAGCGTACTACGCGATCTCGTCAAGCTGGATGAGAGCTGGACCTACGCCCAGGAGGGTGGCCGCGCCGGTCGAGGCAAGGTGATCGTCGAGGGCTTCGTTCCCTTCGAGTACGAGATCACCCTGCTCACGGTACGCGCAGTCGATGGCATTCACTTCTGCGAGCCGATCGGCCACCGTCAGGAAGATGGCGACTACCGCGAATCCTGGCAGCCACAGGTGATGAGCGAACTGGCTCTGGCCCGCTCCAAAGAGGTAGCGGCCAAGGTGGTCGAGGCCCTCGGTGGTTACGGCCTGTTCGGGGTCGAGCTCTTCATCAAGGGCGACGAGGTGTGGTTCAGCGAAGTCTCCCCCCGCCCCCACGACACCGGCATGGTGACCCTGATCTCGCAAGATCTCTCCGAGTTCGCCCTGCATGTGCGCGCCATTCTGGGGCTGCCGGTCGGCACCATCACCCAGTACGGACCGAGTGCCTCTGCCGTGGTACTGCGCGAAGGGCACAGTCAGAATATCCGCTATCAGGGAATTGGTGAGGCATTGGTGCTGGTGCCGGGCGCCCAGCTGCGGCTATTTGGCAAGCCGGAGATCGCCGGTCGCCGCCGTCTTGGCGTGGCGCTGGCCCGCGCAGCGGATTGCCAGGATGCGGTGGAAAAAGCCAAAGCCGTGGCCGCCAAGGTCGAAGTACTGTTCTAAGGGCTTTTTTGCCACAGCAAAACAAACGTTTGCCGATGTGATCGGGCGCAAGGGGCATGGCAATGCCCCTTTTGCATTTCCCCGTCAGGCTTATAATCCCCTCTTCAAATTTGTCAGGAGTACAAGATGTTAGCTGCCGTGATCTTCGATATGGATGGTGTTCTGATCGACTCGGAACCCTTTTGGCAACGGGCCCAGATCGCCGTTTTCTCCGAACTGGGTCACCCCCACACGGTAGAGGATTGCGAATCGACCATCGGCGTGCGCATCGATCAGCTGGTTGCCCACTGGTATCGCCTGCGCCCGTGGAGCGGCCCGAGCCAGGAAGAGGTGGTACAGCGCATTCTGGATCGGGTCAACGCCCTGATCCTCTCCGAAGGTCAGGCCAAAGCCGGCGTGCTGGAGGCGCTCGACCTTATCGAAGCGCGCGGCCTGAAAGTGGGTCTGGCCACCTCCTCCCCCTTTGCGATGGTGGAAGCAGTGCTCGGCAAACTCGGCATCCGCGATCGCTTTATGGCGGTTCACTCCGCTGAAATCGAGCGTTTCGGCAAACCGCACCCGGATGTCTATATCCACGCCGCCGAGAAGCTGGGGGTTGAGCCGGTGCACTGCTTGGCCATCGAAGACAGCTTTACCGGTTTGCTGGCGGCCAAGGCGGCCTCCATGACTGCGCTGATCGTGCCGGATCCGGCTTTAGTCGGCGACCCACGCCTTGCCATCGCCAACTACCAGCTCGGCTCACTGGCCGAGCTGAATGCCGACATGTTGGCCAGCTGGGTCAAGTAAACGACAAGCAGACGCTGATCGTTCCCATGTACCCGGCATTGGTAGGTGGCCCGCGTCTGGCCATCGCCAACTACCAGCTCGGCTCGCTGGCCGAACTCAATGCCGACATGTTGGCCAGCTGGGTCAAATAGCGCCTATCGGCGCCTTGCTGCGCTCGCATTCTCATATCCGCAGGGGGCTCCAGCCCCCTGTTATTGCCAGACAAAACCGCTGGCGGTCCTCCTCTTTTCACCCGTCATTCTCAACCAGATTGTTCCTCTCGCACACGACCAGTCCAACCAGTTGCACCTTGCCATCGCTCAGGCTTGATCTCTGTCATAAACGTGCGTTTGCTCGCGGTTAACCCCCTTCAGCCCGACTAGAATCAGGGTAGATAGGCGGCCTCAGGGCCCGAGGAGGTTATCATGATCGAGTACACCAGCAAGCGCATCGTCTGCCCTCACTGTGGCCACCATACCCGGGTCGAGCTGGATGCCAGTCAGGGTGATCAGGAGTTTTACGAAGATTGCATGGCCTGTTGCAATCCGATCCACCTGCGGCTTCACCGCGACGAAGCCCGCGACTGTTTGCAGTTGTTTGTGGATGCCGATGACGAGCAACTGTTTTGATTGCGAGTCATAAAAAGTTGAGTGGATATTTTCACCATGTAAAAAACAAGGGCCTGCACACTGCAGGCCCTTGCTTATGAGGCGATTGAAACCGAGCCGTTTCCTTTCAGTTACCCCCGCGCGCCGCCAGCACCCGCTCCACCGTATCGACGATGGCCTGGGTCTGGGGATCGATCTCGATATTGGTCGGCCAGCCGGCGCGCACCCAGCCGAGGTTGGTGCGAGCCAGCGTCTCGGGGATCAGGTGGACGCAGAACTCCCGCTCGCGCACCTCGCCGATGGTCAGGCTGATACCGTCAATGCCGATATACCCCTTGGTCAGTACATATTTCATCAGCTCGGGGGCGAGGCGGTACCACACCTGACGGTTGTTGGGGGTGTCGATCACCGAGGTCACTTCCGCCATCCCGATAATGTGGCCGGACATGGCGTGACCGCCGATCTCGTCGCCAAAGCGGGCGGCCCGCTCCACGTTGACCTTGTCCCCCACCTGCAGCTTGCCGAGGTTGGTGAGGCGCAGGGTCTCCTGCATCAGATCGAAGCTGACCAGATCCCCTGCAATCCGGGTCACGGTGAGACAGCAGCCGTTGTGGGCCACCGAGGCACCCAGGGCCAATCCTTCGCCCCACTCCCGGCTGGGCATGCGGATCACGTGGGTACGAAATGAAGCACTCTCTTCGATGGCGACCAGCTCGGCCACACCTTGCACAATTCCGGTAAACATCATCACCTCTTTGTTTCTGATAACACGCTCTGTTTTTTATCGCGGCCTGTGGCCGCTTCTTTTACACAATTCGTTTCATACAAACTGTCACACCTGCTCCGGCGCCGCTGACAGCGCCTGCACGCGAGCCCGGCGCTGGGAATAGATGACCACTATGCCAGCCAGCACGATTAGCAGACACCCCGCCATACTACTGAGGGTCGGCATTTCACCAAACATCAGATAGCCGCAGAGGGTAGAAAAAAAGATCTGGAAATAGAAGAAGGGCGCCAAAGTAGAGGCCTGCGCATACTGCATCGCCTTGATGAGACAATACTGGGAGAGCAGGGTCACCACCGGCAGCGCCAGCAGATAGGGCCAGTCGGCAAGCGCCGGAAAGCGCCACAGTGCGGGCTGCCAGCAGAGGGCGGCCATTGCCACCATCCCCAGCATGAAGCAGGTGACGATCAGGATATCGAGGGTGGTCAGACGTGGATCCACCAGCTTGGTGAGGAGGTTGTAGCCGGTGTTGGCCAGCACAATGACCAGTGGCAGCAGGTAGTAGAGGTTCGCGTCGCTCCCGTCGGGATGAGTCACCACCAGCACCCCAAACAGCCCCAGCAACACGGCCGCCACCTTGGCCCGGGTCAGACGCTCCCTGAAAAAGATCACGCCCGCCACCACAAAGGCCAGCGAACCAAGCTGGCAGATGATGGTGTAGACGTTGAGCGGCACATGGGCCAGCGAAATCACAGAGACCAGCGCACAGACCAGAAACAGCAGCGAACGCAGCAATAGCCAGCGATCCACCGCCAGCAGCGCCGACACGGTGCGCTTTGGCAACAACAGCAGCAGACCAAGGAAAGGAACAAAAAAGCGAAACCAGACCATCTCCATCACGGAGTAGCCATGGAGCACCAGATATTTGTCCGCGCCATCCTTGAGCGTCAGGGCGAGAAGAGCAAACAGCGTCAGGAAGATCGCCAGTGAATTGCGCGAAGAGAGCAGCATCAAAGAGGCCGAAACAGGAAAAGGGGGTAACCAAACTAACGGGCTTGCCGCAAATTACAACCGCGAGACTGACAAAATGGGAGCAAAACCGCTATATTTGCTCGCCTTTTTACTTTCAAGGAAGCAAATCATGATGGTTTATGAGTGCTGTGAAGCGATCCGTATCGCCTATAACCAGATTGGCTCCGGCGAGCAGGGCTACGTGCCGAAGGCCATCGCCGCCACTATCCGCGCCCTCAACGCGGTCGCCGCCGATGAGCGGGTGCCCGCCGAACTGCGTGAACAGGCCGCCTATGCGGCAGCCAACCTGCTGATCAGCGATCACGAAGACGCCTGATCCCGCTGCCGGGGCGGCAACTATTTCGTCCTAGATGAATTTCAGGCTAAAATGCCTCCCCCACCCTTTGCATGCCCGCCCGGGCGTGCAAAGGCTCTTCCCGATTTCCGCTCTTTCTCTATCTATCTGATCCACTCGGAGGTGTCAGTGCAACGTTATTGGTCCGAGGCGAAGCAGCTCGTCCGTCTAGCCAGCCCCATACTGGTCGCCCAGGTCGCCCAGGTCGCCATGAACTTCGTCGATACCGTGATGGCGGGTCAGGTGAGTGCGGTCGATCTGGCCGCCGTGTCGGTGGCCTCCAGCTTCTGGCTGCCGGTGATCCTGCTGGTACAGGGGATCATCATGGCGCTCACCCCCATCGTCTCCCAGCTCAACGGCGCCCGCAAGCGGGAGCAAATCCGCCCGGCCGTCCATCAGGGCTTCTGGCTGGCGCTCATCGTCACCCCGCTGGCGATGGTTGCGCTCTATTACAGCCCGCTTGCGCTGCAGTTCATGGATGTGGAGCCGGTGATGGCGGCCAAAACCACTGGCTACCTGCACGCCATCCTGTGGGGCCTGCCCGCCTTCGTGATGTTCCAGGTGCTACGCAACTTCAGCGAGGGGCTCTCCCACACCATGCCCACCATGGTGATCGGCTTTGTCGGGCTGGCGGTCAATATTCCCGCCAACTACATCTTCATCCACGGTCACTTCGGCATGCCCAAGCTCGGCGGGGTCGGCTGTGGCGTCGCTACCGCCATCGTGCTGTGGGTCATGCTGCTGGCGATGATCCTCTACGTGAAGCTCTCCTCTCATTTCAAGGAGATCAACCTCTTCTCCCGACTCGCACGCCCCAACGGCAGCCGGATCTGGCGACTGTTTCGCTTAGGGTTCCCCATCGCCATGGCCATCTTCTGCGAGGTGACCCTGTTTACCGTGGTGGCCCTGATGCTGGCCCCCTTCGGTGCCGAGACGGTGGCGAGCCACCAGATTGCGCTGAACTTCTCCAGCCTGGTCTTTATGCTGCCCCTCTCCATCGGGGTGGGCGTGACCATCCGGGTCGGTCACAGCATCGGCGAGGGGCAGCCCCATCACGCCCGGGTGGCAGCCCGCACCGGGCTGCTGCTGGGGATGGGCATTGCCGCCCTCACCGCAGCGCTGACGGTGCTGCTGCGCGAGCAGATTGCCTCCATCTATACCGATGATCAGCAGGTGATTGCGCTGGCCGCATTGCTGCTCTTCTTTGCCGCTGTCTACCAGATCTCCGACTCGGTGCAGGTGGTCGCGGCTGCTGCGCTGCGCGGTTACAAAGATACCCAGGCGATCTTCTACGTCACCATCGTCGCCTACTGGGGGCTGGGGCTGCCGACCGGCATGATCCTGGGTCTCACCGACTGGGTGGTACCGCGGATGGGGCCGCAAGGCTTCTGGATTGGCTTTATCGTTGGCCTCACCAGTGCCGCCCTGATGCTGGGGGCTCGTCTGCGCCATATCTATGGCCGCTTCGCGACGCCGGAGGCATGCACCACCCTGTCGCGGGCCCAGTAAAAGCGGCAACTCGCCTGCAAAATCAACAGGCTGCGCAAGAACTGGGCAAACAGTCTCCTTTGTGCGTATGGCCTGTTGACAGCCTTGGGGGGCATGGGTAGTATGCCGACCACGCCAGCAATGCTGGCGTAGTGAAGTGGGTTTTGTTGCTCGGTTGGTCAGAGCATCACCTTGGCATGGTGAAGATTGTGTCGTTGGTTCGAATTCATTTCATCGAGTGGGTTTATAGCTCAGTTGGTTAGAGCACTACCTTGACATGGTAGGGGTCGTTGGTTCGAATCCAATTAAACCCACCACTTTTCTGTGATGCGTCCTTAGCTCAGCTGGTTAGAGCACCACCTTGACATGGTGGGGGTCGGTGGTTCGAATCCACTAGGACGCACCATCACAGATTGCTGTTATGCGTCCTTAGCTCAGCTGGTTAGAGCATCACCTTGACATGGTGGGGGTCGGTGGTTCGAATCCACTAGGACGCACCATAACAGTTAGAACGATTTGCAGATGTGGGTTTATAGCTCAGTTGGTTAGAGCACTACCTTGACATGGTAGGGGTCGTTGGTTCGAATCCAATTAAACCCACCACTCCCCTGCAGAACAGAAAGTCGCATTGCGCACCCTGCGTCCTTAGCTCAGCTGGTTAGAGCATCACCTTGACATGGTGGGGGTCGGTGGTTCGAATCCACTAGGACGCACCAGATTTGAAAAGCCCGCTCATCGAGCGGGCTTTTTGCATTCTCTCCCCTGCCTTCTCGCACTTTTTTTGCTGCGCCAACAAAAAGCCCGCATCACCATTTGCATGACACGGGCTGAATAGACACCGCCAGACCATCAGGCCTGCACGGCAATATCGTACTTCTTTATCTTGCGATAGAGGGTGGCAATCCCGATCCCCAATGCCTGCGCCGCCAGCTTCTTGTTGCCAAGCCGCTGCAGGGTCTCCTCGATCATCTGTTTTTCCATGCTCTCCAGCCCGCTCTCTCCCGGGGCGGGATCCTGCAACTTCTCCGGCATCACCGCCATTGGGCCTTGCGCTGCCAGCGGTTCACCCGGGATGGCGCTCAGGGGCACGATGGGGATGGTCTGGGTGACCACCGGATGGGGATCCTGATTGCGGATGATGTTGGGCGGCAGCAGGCTGCTGTCGATCACCTCACCCGCCTGGCTGACATTGACCAGATATTCGATGAGGTTGCTCAGTTCGCGCACGTTGCCCGGCCAGCGATACCCCTTGAGCAGCGCCATCACCTCTGGCGTCAGGCCAGGGTAGACGGTGCCGATCCGGCTGGTGTGCTGGTTGAGGAAATAGTGGGTCAGCAGCTCCACATCCCCTTCCCGCTCGCGCAGCGGCGGCAGGTTGAGAGGGATGACGTTGATGCGATAGAAGAGATCCTCGCGAAACTTCCCTTCGGCGATGTACTGGTCGAGATGCTGATGGGTCGCGGCGATGATGCGAATATCCACCGGCACCGGCCGGCTGGCGCCGATGGGGGTTACTTCCCGCAGCTCCAGCACCCGCAGCAGCTTGGCCTGCATAGTGAGCGGCATATCGCCGATCTCGTCGAGGAACAGGGTGCCCTGATGGGCTGCCTGAATAAGCCCCTGCTTGCCGCCGCTGGAGGCGCCGGTGAAGGAGCCCTTCACATAGCCAAACAGCTCGCTCTCCAGCAGCTGCTCGGGGATGGCGGCACAGTTGATGGCGATAAAGGGTTTGTCATGGCGCGGGCTCAGGCGATGAACCGCGCGGGCCACCACCTCCTTGCCGGTGCCGCTCTCGCCACAAATGAGCACGCTCGACGGGCTCTGGGCAATGCGCTGCAGCAGCCGCTTGAGGTTGCGCATCGGCTTGCTCTCGCCGATCAGCAGGTCGATGCGCACATCGGGATCTGGCTCGCGCACCTGACCGGAGTGGGACTGGTGAAAGGCCATCAGGAAGAGCTGCTGCCCCTGCACATGGTGCAGTTGACCGATGATCAGCTCTTGGCGATCGCCCAGGGTGAAAATGTGCTGGATATGACCGCTGATCTCCTGCCGGGCAAAGGTGAGCGGGCGGATCCCCACCTCACGCCCCTGCAGCTGCTCCGGCTGACAGCCCAGATGATGCAGCGCCGCTTCGTTGGCAAAGCGCACCTGATTTTTCTCGTCGAGCAGCAGGCAGCCCTGATCCATGTGGGTCATCAGATCGAGGAACACCTTGTTGACCCCGTCCGACAGGCCGCGCGAGTCGAGCAGCTTGGCCACAAAGATGGTGGAGATATGGCGGACATAGTCGCACACATCCTGCAGATTGTTGTTGAGACGGGCCTGCTGCTCGGCACTGAAGGCGACTAGGCTGATCACCCCGATGCACCCCTCATCCACCATGATGGGCACCCCGAGGAAGGCGCGCTCGCGGCAGCTCTCCTTGCAGCTGCACCCCTCGCAGACCGGATCATCGCTGGTGTGGGTAACGATCTTTTCCCGCTGATTGTCGATGACATAGCGCAGCAGGCGGGAGTCCCCCTCCAGCTGGCGGCCGAAAAACTTGCCATAGGGGCCAGTGCCCGCCACCCGCACCATATCGGCATCGACGATCTCGACCTCAAGTTGCAGCACACTCGCCAACATCTTGGCAAAACGCAAGATGGTGGGCTGGATCTGCATCAACAGACACTGGTTGCTCACGGATCTCATCCATCATTCCTTTTTGTTCTTGTTATCCTCCCCCTAAAGGGAGTCATGCTGGCCAGATACTAAGGGATATCAGGGGGAACTACTTCGGGGGGGATCACGAAAAGGGAAATGGCGTGTCGCTACAGCTCGCACTATGTGCAGGCTGGTCTGGGGAAAGAGAATGGGGTGTTATAAACGGCAAAAGGCTGCCTGGCATTCGGCAACCTGTTGCCGCCAATAGCAATTTTTAACTGGGTGAGCCTGAGTCTGGATTGGATTGGCGCTCTTCGTCTCCACGTGCCTGACGCCGCTCGATTGCTTCCTTGATGAGCTCCTCCTTCTGCTTGTCGAGATCCGCCAATAACTGCTGCTTCTTTTCATCTGACAGCTCGCTGTTATGCTCAACCTCTTTTTTCTGCTGCTCCAGCTCATCAAGCTTTTCCCGGCTCAGCCCGATACGCTGCGCCACCAAATTATCCCAAGCAATCTGGGTCAGGCTTCGCTCCTGCTCCTTGCGAGCCAACACAGGACGTTCATAGGTCGCATTAAATGCATCCCGACTTGCATTCAAGGTCACCTTGTCGTCAGCAAGCTGGATACTTTTCTGCTGCGTTTCGGCATATTCACTCGTCCGGGTCACCCCCAGCGCTGGCTGCACTAATTGATATCGGGCTGCACCAATGATCATTATTCGCTCTCCACTCTCGTCTCAACGGCGAACAAAGCAATATTTGCGCCATGAATAAATTTACGAAAGAGCATAAAAACGGAAAATCACTCGCATCCTCTGCGACTTCCGAGGCACAGATAAAATTCAATAAAAACATAAAGATGAAAACACATGCGGTGGAATAAGCCACTCGGGCCAACCAAGCCTACTGATCTGCGGACTCCATCGACAGATCATGCTGAATGTGGGGAAAACAACCTCTGATATGACATTTGGTTCACGCGCCGCGTACCTGTTTCAAGACTTGGCACTCATGGTCGAAATCCGCTTTATCTTGCGGCTGAATGTAACTTTGCCAGCGGGCAAACAGCTCGGCCGTCGGATATCGATGCAGACGAATACCGGTGCGATAGAGTTTGGGAAAAAGTGGGTCTGGCTGGGATCTCACGACCAGACCGCGCAGCTTCTCGCCAGAGGGAATGGCAATCACCAACTCATCCCCCTCTTTCAACCGTATGGCCCCCAGAATACCGATGCCGCCGATGGCTATGTCGCGCACCACTACATAGGGCACCGGGTTGAGCAACTCCAGAAACCAGTTGCGACGGCGACATTCTGCTTTGTAACCACCGCCACTGAGGATAAAACGGCGGTGTCTGCGCCAGTCATAACCGGTAGGCAATGCCGGGTCATAGCGCGATTTTGCCTGCCCCACAGGATCAGATTGCTCACTTGTGCTCATCCGGTTTCCCTCACTGGCATTGGTTGAACAGTGTCAGTCAGCTCTTTTCATACTATAGCTGTCGCCGTTAGGCCCGGGGCTCAGAGGCCGGATACGGGGACGACAGATATATCACGGAGGCAATGATGGACAGAGATGGCATGGAAAAGCTTGCTGATCCTGATAGCCTAACTTTCCCCTGCAAGGATGAGATGCGAACGACTGTGACTCGGTTCGATCAAACAATTGGCCAGTGAGTCGCACCGCCGCAGCGATGCAATCTGACTTAGCCAGGCAGATGAAGTGCCAACCAAACCGCCAGCGGGATCACTAGCACAGAGAGGGCATTGCCGCCGAGCACGATACTGGCCACCTTGTCCGGCTGACAGTGATACTGCTCGCAGAGCATGTAATTCAAGACCGCAGGGGGCAAGGAAACCGACAACATCAACAGCGGGATCCACTCCGTCTTGAGCGGCAACAGCCAGATCGCCAGCAGCAGCGACAATCCCCCCGCCAGCAGATAGAGCAGGTTGCACTTGAGCGCGAGGCCAAGGTGATCGAGTTCTCCCTCCATCAGGCGAATGCCCAGCGCAAAGAGCATCAGGGGCACCGAGATCTGACCGAGCAGCGAGGCCGTGGTCACCACATATTCCGGCAGCGTAATGTGCAGGTTGGCCACCAGCAAACCGGCCAGCGCAGCCCACAACACAGGGCTGCGCAGCCACAGCCAGCGGGAGGTATTGGCCGAGAGGATAAACATGCCGACCGAAAAGTGCAGCAGATTGGAGAGCACAAAAAGGATCACGATGGCCCCCAGTTGCTGCTCGCCAAACGCCAGCACCATCAAGGGGATACCGAGATTGCCGGTATTTCGGAACATGGCGGGCAAGATCAGCGCTGCCCGCTCAATCCCTTTGAGTTTGAGCAGCGCAAGCAGCAGACCGGGTAACAGAATAACCAGCGCCCCCGCCGCAATCAGCGGCAGATGCTCCGCCAGCGCCAGCGGATACTTGACCAGCGCAGAGAAGACCAGCGCCGGGGTAAACAGCTCGATATTGGCCCGATTGACGTAACCGAGCGCAGCCCTCGGTCGCAATCGCCCGTAGAGGGCGCCGAGCCCGACCACACCGAACACCGGAATGACGATATTGAGCAAGGCGCTGAACATGGGCGGCGTCCGTTACAGTTCGCGGGCCGGTTTGCCCATCAGTACCACCGGATCCAGCGTCACTTCCAGTGCGCCGTTACTGACCCAGAGCTGACCATCGGAAATGGTGCAAGTGAGTTGCATGGTGCGCTCGACCATGGCGGTGAGCGGCAGAGTCTGGCTGTCGGAGAGTTCGATGATGCTGAGGTTGTCGTGCTGGCTCAGCTTGCCCTGGTTTTGCTTCCACCAGACGGCTGTACCACGACCGCCGTAGAGATAGAGCACCACCTGACGGGCGCGGTTACAGGCCTTTTTCAGCCGTTTTTCATCGGGTTGGCCCAGCTCGATCCAGAGCTCTATTTCGTCCGAGTAGTTCTTGCACCAGAGCTCGGGTTCATCATCGGCGCTCAATCCCTTGGTGAATTCCAGTCGCTCGGCAGCGTGCCAGGCAAAGGCCGCCAGCCGGATCATCATCCGCTCATCGGTTTCGGAGGGGTGGCGCGCCAGCGTGAGGGAGAAGTCCTGATACAGATTGCGATCCATATCAGACAAACTGATCTGGGCCTTGAATACGGTTGCCTTGAGAGCCATAGAAAACCTTGAACACCTGATAAGAGAAGGGTGAGTGGGAAATACGGGCGCCAGTGTAATCAAAATCGGCGGCAGGTTCGACCATCCTGACCAAAGATTTCCCCTTCCCTGCCGGGATAAGTGCTTTAAAAGACACAAAAAACAAATGCCAGTCCGAAGACTGGCATTTGGCGGCATGGAGAAGCGACTCACTTCTCGGCGGACTGTACCCCGAACGCATTCAGCAGCATGCAACAGGTCACTGCCACCGCCACGAATCCGCTCAGAAAGATAAAGGGCATGGCCCCATATCCCAGTACTGTCCAGATGGTGTGTTCAAGAAGACTCATTGTTGTGTCCTTCATCCGGTGAAAGGTGTGTTCCTTCTGGCGGATATTGGCTCCGCTCTTGATGCCTCCATTTGACCTCAATCAGCGGTTGGGTCCTATGCCACCAAAGTGATAAATGCAGGGTTCATTTGCGCTGGATCAAGCTTTTTGGCCAAATATCCATGCAGTTCAAGCAATTACCACCGCCAATCAAGGATAGACACAAACACGACAGAATAAAAAAACGCGCCGGATGGCGCGTTTCTTGGACAGCACAGGCAAGGGATCAGTTATCGCACAGATCGCTTGGCATGTCCTGACGCAGGCGGGTCCAGAGCTTGCCGGACTCGATACCGTACTGACGCACCGTCATGAACACCGCTTCGTGGTTCTTGGTCTCCGCCAGATTGAGCAGAGTCTTGTAGTAGGCATCTGCGGTCTCGCGAGCCTGCTTGTCGGAGAAGTAGTAGCTGCCGACTCTGCTATACAACCCTTTGAAACCGTTCAGGATCAAAGCATAGATCGGATTGCCGGAAGCAAACGCCAGCTGGTGGTGCAGGCGATAATCGAACTCGGCATAAGCCTGGGCGTTGTTCTCGACCCCATCGGCGCCACGCAGGATCTCGGCGGCCTGCTCCGGATTGTGACGGATCGCCCCGCGGATAAAGATGGTGCAGATGTGGGTACGGGCGGAGAGCAGCTGAGCTATCAGATCAGGTACCTTGTCCTGATCCAGACGAGCCAACGTCTCCAGAATATTGAGGCCGGAGGTTTCCCAGAAATTGTTCACCTTGGTCGGCTTGCCATGCTGTATGGTCAACCAGCCATCACGGGCCAGTCGCTGCAGCACTTCGCGCAAGGTCGTCCGCGTCACCCCGATCAACTCGGATAATTCACGCTCGGCGGGCAGAATAGATCCGGGAGGAAAGCGATTGTTCCAGATGGACTCGATGATGTATTCCTCGGCAAACCCAGCTGGGCTCTGCGCTTTTATAACCATGAATTGACTCTGTTGTAATGCGTAAAAAGGCTGACGAATGATATCAAAGCGATGATGGCTGGCAAGCATAAGGTCAGTCCTCTGCTCACATATGGCAAATATAGTGTTGGGAATATGTATCTAATCGCCACGAGGGAGCCAGCCAACCCCGGCAAGGTGGTTATAAAACAGACACATGGGCAGAGATCCATCGGCTATCATTTATAATCGTCACGCTTTTTGATTAAAATCACGAGGAATCAGACAGATAAAGGCCAACATCCGGAGGCACAGGTCGAATCATCCTTGACTGCATAGAAGCAGATCCTAACAACAAAGTTGAGACCCATTATCATGCCAATAAGCCTAGGGCAGGCATTCGCCAAGAACTTCTTGGGCAATGCACCACAGTGGTATAAAAGCGCCATCTTGCTATTTCTGGTGATCAATCCGATTGCCTTCCACCTTGATCCTTTCATTGCGGGCTGGTTACTGGTTGTTGAGTTTATCTTCACCTTGGCCATGGCCCTCAAATGCTACCCCCTGCAACCGGGTGGTCTGCTCGCGATCGAAGCCGTGCTGATTGGCATGACCTCCGCCGATCAGGTCAAACACGAGCTGGTCGCCAATATCGAAGTGCTGCTGCTGCTGGTGTTCATGGTGGCAGGCATCTATTTCATGAAGCAGCTGCTGCTCTATGTCTTCACCAAGCTGCTGATCGGCGTACGCTCCAAGATCCTGCTCTCCCTCTCCTTCTGTCTGGTCTCCGCCTTCCTGTCAGCTTTTCTCGATGCCCTGACCGTGATTGCCGTGGTGATCAGCGTCGCCACCGGCTTTTATGCCATTTATCACAAGGTCTCGTCCGGCAAGGAGTTTGGTCACAACCATGACCATACCGATGATAAGGAAGTCGCCGAGCTCAATCGCCAGGATCTCGACGATTTTCGCGCCTTCCTGCGCAGCCTGATGATGCATGCCGCCATCGGCACCGCGCTGGGTGGTGTCTGCACCCTGGTGGGTGAGCCGCAAAACCTCATCATCGGCGAGCAAGCCAGCTGGAACTTCGCCGAATTTGCCATTCGCATGTCCCCCGTCACCGTCCCCGTCTTTATCTGCGGTCTGCTGACCTGCGTGCTGGTGGAACAGTTCCGCTGGTTTGGCTATGGCGCCCGCCTGCCGGACACGGTGCGTGCCATCATGGAGGAGTACAACCGCTACGAAGAGGCAAAACGCAGCCCACAAGACAAGGCCAAGCTGATCGTTCAGGCATTGATTGCGGTCTGGCTGATCGTCGGTCTGGCCATGCACCTGGCAGCCGTTGGTCTGATTGGCCTCTCGGTCATCGTGCTGGCCACCTCCCTGACCGGGATCACCGAGGAGCACTCGCTGGGTAAAGCCTTCCAGGAGGCACTCCCCTTCACCGCCCTGCTGGCGGTCTTCTTCAGCGTGGTCGCCGTCATCATCGATCAGCAGCTGTTCAAGCCGGTGATCCAGCTGGTACTGGCTGCCAAGCCGGAGAACCAGCTGGCCCTCTTCTATCTGGCCAACGGGGTGCTCTCCATGGTCAGTGACAACGTCTTTGTCGGGACTGTCTACATCAACGAAGTCAAGACTGCCCTGCTCAATGGCGCCATTGACCGCGCCCAGTTCGATCTGCTGGCGGTAGCCATCAACACAGGTACCAACCTGCCATCGGTCGCCACCCCCAATGGTCAGGCCGCCTTCCTGTTTATGCTCACCTCGGCATTGGCGCCGCTGCTGCGCCTCTCCTATGGCCGCATGGTCTGGATGGCGCTACCCTACACCCTGGTGCTGGGGCTGATCGGCTTTTTCTCTGTCGAATTGCTGCTTGGCCCTGCCACCGAGTGGTTCTATCAGCATGGATGGCTGGTGATGGAGAGTGCGCTGCCAGCGGTACAGCCGGCGCTGCATTAATCCATTGCGATGGTTTCCGAGGGCCCTTTCAGGGCCCTTTTCTTTTCTGCCCCGCTCTGCTCTAATTCAGCCACTGTTTTTTCTGAGAGATCAATTAGATGATCGAGTTTCTCCGCCGTATCGCCGCCCATCGGCTGGCCTGGGGTCTGTTGGCAGCATCAGCCCTGTTCCTCGAGTTGTGCGCCCTCTTCTTCCAGCATGTGCTGGGCCTCTCCCCGTGCGTGATGTGTGTTTACGAACGGTTGGCGACCCTGGGTGTGCTGGCCGCCGGTTTGCTCGGCATGGTGGCGCCGGATAAGTGGTATGTTCGCTGGAGTGCCATGTTGCTGTGGGGTTACAGTGCCTTCCGCGGCTTCCAGCTGGCCCTCAAGCATGTGGACTATCAGGTTAACCCCTCCCCGTTCAACGTCTGCAGCCCGTTTGCCGACTTCCCGAGCTGGGCTCCGCTCGATCAGTGGCTCCCCTGGCTCTTTATGCCGGAAGGGGATTGTGCCCAGATCACCTGGCAGTTCTTCGGTTACTCCATGCCCCAGTGGCTGGTTGTCATCTTCGCCGCTTACCTGTTGGTCTTCACCGTAGTGGCCATCGGCAATCTGGTGAAAGGGCGTTGCTGCAACTGAGTGTCATGCCCGCGTGGAGATAAAAAGGGGGAGCCATGATGGCTCCCCCTTTCTCGTTCTGGTTGACCGTATTTCTGGTTACGCCCTAGCAGTGCTCATCTTGGCCTTGACCGCGCCAATCACCATGGGCAACAGGGAGATACCGATGATGCCGAAGATCAGCAGGGTAAAGTTGTGACGCACCACCGGCAGATTGCCAAAGAAGTGGCCGGCATAGACAAAGGAGAGTACCCACAGCAGGCCGCCAACCAGGTTGAACACCAGGAAGCGCGGATAGGTCATGGCCCCCATCCCTGCAACGAACGGCGCAAAGGTACGCACGATGGGCAGAAAGCGGGTGATGATGATGGTCTTGCCGCCATGCTTGGCATAGAAGGCGTGGGTCTTCTCCAGATAATCCCGGCGGAAGATTTTGGAGTCCGGGTTGCGGAACAGCTGCTCGCCGAAGAAGTGACCAATGGTGTAGTTGACCACGTTGCCCAGCACGGCAGCGATGATCAGTACGGCCGCCAGGGTATGGACGTCCAGCACGCTGCCCACGGTAAGCGCACCGGCGGCAAACAGCAGGGAGTCACCCGGCAGGAACGGCGTCACTACCAACCCGGTTTCACAGAAGATGATCAGAAACAGGATGGCGTAAACCCAGACACCATAGTTCTCGAACAGCTCTTTCAAATGCACGTCAACGTGCAGGATAAAGTCGATTGCAAAGAGGATCAGATCCATTTTTTCCATACCCATAAAGTGAACGGCGTGGAGTCTACGCCAATGCCATCCGGGCGACAATCACCGGGGCAGCCTCTTTTTTGTCCCGCAGCGCCCACCTTCAAATGAAACCGTTTTTCCGCTTCTTTCGAAGGTGGGGGCACAAAGAGAGATGCCGAGCGTGGAGTTGAAAGGGGAACTAGGAGGCCTGTTCCAGATCGCTGCGCACTGCGGGGGGAAGACAACGCTCCCAGCCCCATAGCAACACCAGCAGCAGGGTCACATCATCGAACCATCCCAGCAAGGGCACCACGTCAGGGATAAGATCCACCGGACTGATGCCATAGAGCAGGATAAGGATCACCAATCCCCTCGCCCACCAGGGGGTAGCGGGATGGCGAAAGCCCTGATAGAGACGACGCAATCGTTGCCAAATCAGCCAGCGTTTACGGCTCATGATTCGATCAACTCGCTGCGCAGCCGCTGGATCTGATCCCGCAGTGCAGCCGCCTGTTCGAACTCCAGATCCCGGGCATGTTGGAACATCTGCTCCTCCATCCGCTTGATCTCTTTGGCAATCTCGCTGGCAGAGCGGACATGGTACTCCCCTTGCGGCTCGGCTGCCTTGCGCATCCCCTTGCCTGGTTTGCCTGCCGTGCGGCTGCCCCCCATGTCCATCACATCGCCAATGGACTTGTTGAGCCCCTTGGGGGTGATGCCATGCTTGAGGTTATGGGCATGCTGCACGGCGCGGCGCCGCTCGGTCTCCTCAATGGCCACCTTCATCGAGTTGGTGATGGTATCGCCGTAGAGAATGACCTTGCCGTTGAGGTTACGCGCCGCCCGGCCGATGGTCTGGATCAGCGAGCGGGTCGAGCGCAGGAAGCCCTCTTTATCTGCATCCAGAATCGCCACCAGCGACACCTCCGGCATGTCGAGACCTTCCCGCAGCAGGTTGATGCCCACCAGCACATCGAACTTGCCAAGGCGCAGATCGCGAATGATCTCCACCCGCTCGACCGTATCGATATCGGAGTGGAGGTAGCGCACCTTGACGTCGTGCTCCGCCAGATACTCGGTCAAGTCTTCCGCCATCCGCTTGGTCAGGGTTGTGACCAGCACTCGCTCTTCCACCGCGACCCGCTTGCGGATCTCGGAAAGCAGATCGTCCACCTGCGTGGTCACCGGACGCACCTCGATCTCCGGATCGAGCAGGCCGGTTGGGCGCACCACCTGCTGCACTACATCGCCGCCGGACTTCTCCAGCTCGTAGGGGCCGGGAGTCGCCGAGACAAAAACCGTCTGCGGCATCAGCGCTTCAAATTCGTCAAACTTGAGTGGCCGGTTGTCCAGCGCTGAGGGGAGCCGGAAGCCGTACTCCACCAGAGTCTCCTTGCGGGATCTGTCCCCTTTGAACATGGCGCCGATCTGCGGCACCGTGACGTGGGACTCGTCGATGATGAGCAGGCCATCCCCCGGCAGGTAGTCAAACAGGGTGGGCGGCGGCTCCCCCGGCGCACGGCCGGAAAGGTAGCGGCTGTAGTTCTCGATGCCGGAGCAGTAACCCAGCTCCTGCATCATCTCCATGTCAAACTGGGTGCGCTGGCTGATGCGCTGCTCTTCCACCAGCTTGTTGAGGGACAACAGCTGCTCGCGGCGGCTGCGCAGCTCCTCCTTGATATGCTCGATAGCCCCCAGAATGGTCTCGCGCGGGGTAGCGTAGTGGGTCTTGGGGTAGATGGTGTAGCGCACTACCGTCTGCTCGATAGCGCCGGTCAGAGGATCGAACTGGGAGAGCCGCTCCACCTCCTCGTCAAACAGCTCCACCCTCAGCGCCAGCTTGTCCGATTCGGCCGGGTAGATGTCGATCACTTCACCGCGCACCCGGAAGGTACCGCGTTGAAACGCCATGTCGTTGCGGGTGTACTGCAGCTCGGCGAGGCGACGCAGGATATCCCGCTGGTTAATCACATCCCCCACTTTGAGATGCAGCATCATGCTCAGATAAGCTTGGGGATCCCCCAGACCATAGATGGCCGACACCGAAGCGACGATCACCACGTCGCGCCGCTCCAGCAGCGCCTTGGTGGCCGACAATCGCATCTGCTCGATGTGATCGTTGATGGAGGCATCCTTCTCTATAAAGGTGTCGGTGGTCGGCACATAGGCTTCGGGCTGGTAGTAGTCGTAGTAGGAGACGAAATACTCCACCGCATTGTCGGGGAAGAACTCCTTCATCTCGCCATAGAGCTGGGCGGCCAGAGTCTTGTTGGGTGCCAATATCATGGTCGGGCGGTTCAGGGTGGCGATGACATTGGCCATGGTGAAGGTCTTGCCCGAACCGGTCACCCCGAGCAGAGTCTGATGAGCCAGCCCCGACTCGATGCCATCCAGCAGTTGGGCAATCGCCGTGGGCTGATCCCCGGCGGGTTGAAACTGGCTGGCTAACTTGAACAATTTGCTCATGAACACTCCCGACACAAAACAGCAGAGGAGCAGTGTAACCGAGGGTTTGGCAGCGGTACACCCGTGCCATCATCCCGCGAATGGCTTGACCACCTCGGACACCTTCTGTATGATGCTCCTCCTTGCCTGATGTTCCCCCGTAGTTCAGTCGGTAGAACGGCGGACTGTTAATCCGTATGTCACTGGTTCAAGTCCAGTCGGGGGAGCCAATTCTTCACCATCTCGGTGCAAGTTATCCACTTTAGTGCCCTCTCCTGCCAATTTTAATGCACAAGATCCTTCTTGCTGCTGACGATCCCTTTTGTTACCCGTTCCTGCTCGACAGAGTTTTCTCCTGTCGCATCTAACTATTTGATTTTTATACAAACATTTTTCTTCCGGTATTTTTTGAACAGCCCTTGCATCCCAGTGCTGGCGCGGCTTTCAGGGCGATGAACAAGTTTCATAAACAGGGTTATCCACAGATTCTGTGGGTAAGTGCAGCAAGCCCTGTCAGGACGCGGGATTGCCCTTGATGGCCCCCGGCGAAGAGTCATTTTGCTGGCCAACCTGATTTTATGCTGTTTTTTTGCTCCCTCCGGAACCACCTAGTGACAGGCTCTATTGGCACTTTTCAGAAGCATCTTTTTGCCAACCCATGCCCCGTGGGCGAACGGGTAAATATCAAGCTGATTTGCCCCTCAGCCAACCATGGTGGCCATCGGTTGAATCTGCTGAAACTGATCCCCGCCAAGCGGCCGGACAGCAGAATCTAAAATATCGGCCTGCGCCAGAGCACTTCGGTCGCGGGCAGCAGATTTCACTAATTGACAACGACGGTTACAGCAAAAATAGCCAGATTTCATCCGCTTGTCTCCCTATCACGCCGCCGGCTCCACAAATAGCGTCCGATAACGTCCGATTAATCGCTCCCTTGCGCTTCTTTATTGGGGATAGATCCGGCACAATATCGACCCCACTTTTTTCCTCGGTTTTTCCGGGCATGACCATAGATTTCGTGACACTGCTACATCAAAGCGACTCCCTGCTGCTGTTCGTGGTATTGGCCTTCGGCCTGCTGCTTGGCAAGGTGCGAATTGGCAACTTTCAGATTGGCAACACCATAGGTGTGCTGTTTACCGCCCTGCTGTTCGGCCAGATGGGCTTCGAATTTGCGGCCACCACTGAAAACGTCGGCTTTATGCTGTTCATCTTCTGTGTGGGGATCGAGGCAGGCCCTCACTTCTTCAGCGTCTTCCTGCGCGACGGCATCCACTACATCACCCTGACCCTGGTGATCTTGCTGACCGCCCTGCTGCTGACGGTGGGGCTGGCCAAGTTCTTCAATCTGGGGCCGGGCATGGCGGCGGGGATCCTGGCGGGTTCCCTCACCTCGACTCCAGCGCTGGTGGGTGCCCAGGATGCCTTGCGCAGTGGTCTGCTCAACCTGCCCCATCAAACTGATATGCAGGCGGTGCTGGACAATATGGGCATCGGCTACGCCCTGACCTATCTGGTGGGTCTGGTGGGCCTGATGCTGGTGGTGCGCTACCTCCCCTCGCTGGCACGCCTCGACCTCAATACCGAGGCACAAAAAATCGCCCGCGAGCGGGGGCTCTCCGACAGCGAGAGTCGCAAGACCTATCTGCCCATCATCCGCGCCTATCGGGTTGGCCCCGAGCTGGCAGCTTGGATCGGTGGCCGTACCCTGCGGGAGACCGGCATCTATCCCCATACCGGCTGCTATGTGGAGCGGATCCGCCGCAACGGCATTCTGGCCAGTCCCGATGGCGATGCCGTCATTCAGGAAGGGGATGAGATCGCCCTGGTGGGTTATCCCGAGAGCCACGAAAAGCTGGACGTCAACTACCGCAACGGTAAAGAGGTGTTTGATCGCAACCTGCTTGACCTGCAGATCGTCACCGAAGAGATAGTGGTAAAGAATGACTCCGTGGTAGGCCGCCATCTGGTGGAGCTCAACCTCACCGAGAAAGGGTGCTTCCTCAACCGGGTAGTGCGCTCCCAGATCGAGATGCCGTTCGATCGCAACATCATGCTGCAAAAAGGCGACGTACTGCAGATCAGCGGCGAGAAGCAGCGGGTCAAACTGCTGGCCAACAAGATCGGCTTTATCAGCATCCACAGCCAGACCACAGATCTGGTGGCTTTCACCACCTTCTTCGTACTCGGCCTGCTGATCGGCTCCGTTTCGCTGGTGTTCGGTCAGATCGAATTCGGTCTCGGCAACGCCGTCGGCCTGCTGCTGGCGGGCATTCTGATGGGTTACCTGCGGGCCAACCACCCGACGGTCGGCTATGTGCCGCCCGGCGCGCTCAGATTGGCCAAGGATCTCGGTCTGGCGGTCTTTATGGTGAGCACGGGCCTGAAAGCCGGTGGCGGCATCCTCGACCACCTCAGCGAGGTAGGTACGGTAGTGCTCTTCTCCGGCATGCTGGTGACCACCTTGCCGGTGCTGGTCGGCTATCTGTTCGGGGTCTGGGTGCTCAAGATGAACCCGGCGCTGCTGCTCGGTGCCATCACAGGTGCCCGTACTTGTGCCCCGGCGATGGATGTGGTCAACGAGGCAGCCAACAGCTCCATTCCGGCGCTCGGATATGCCGGTACCTATGCGGTGGCCAACGTGATGCTGACCCTGGCGGGCTCCTTTATCATCGGCTTCTGGTTTTAGCCAACAGCCATCACATTACCGCTAACAAAGAAGGGAGCCTCAGGCTCCCTTCTTGCTATCTACTCCGCTATAGAGATGTAGAGCAGCCTTATGGGGGTGATAACATGCCCCCACCATCTGCACTAAACTCTGCCACCAACCCACTCTTCCTATTATTCCACAATGGCCGATGCTCTGCTCTGCTCTGCTCTGCTCTGCTCTGCTCTGCTCTGCTCTGCTCTGCTCTGCTCTGCTCTGCTCTGCTCTGCTCTGCTCTGCTCTGCAATGAGTGATGGCAGATCACGGAAACAAAAAAAGCGCCCTGAGGCGCTTTTTTCATATCAACCGGATGATCATGCTTTGAACTTGCTGAACACCAGGGAGGCGTTGGTACCGCCAAAGCCGAAGCTGTTGGACATGACGGTGTTGAGTTCGGCCGCTTCGTACTCACGCACGATGGGCAGACCTTCAGCCTTCTCGTCCAGGGTCTCGATGTTGATACTGGGAGCGATAAAGCCGTGTTCCATCATCAGCAGGGAGTAGACAGCCTCGTGCACGCCGGCGGCGCCCAGCGCATGGCCGGTCATCGCCTTGGTGGCAGAGATCTTGGGACCGTTGGCGCCAAACAGGGTCTGGATAGCTTCCAGCTCTTTGGTATCACCCACCGGGGTGGAGGTGCCGTGGGTGTTGATATAATCAACCTTGCCCACACCCTGCATCGCCATCTTCATGCAACGCACCGCGCCTTCACCGCTCGGCGCGACCATGTCATAGCCATCGGAGGTAGCACCGTAACCGGTCAGCTCGGCATAGATATGAGCACCACGAGCCAGCGCATGTTCCAGCTCTTCGATCACCAGAATGCCGCCGCCACCGGAGATAACGAAACCGTCGCGGTTCGCATCATAGGTACGGGACGCTTTTTCCGGGGTGTCGTTGTACTTGGTGGAGAGGGCGCCCATGGCGTCAAACTGGATGGTAGAGGACCAGTCCAGCTCTTCACCGCCACCGGCGAAGACCACATCCTGTTTGCCAAGCTGGATCAGCTCAAGCGCGTGACCGATGCAGTGAGCAGAGGTGGCGCAGGCGGAGCTGATGGAGTAGTTGACACCCTTGATCTGGAACGGGGTCGCCAAGCAAGCAGAGGTGGTGGAGGACATGGTGCGCGGCACCATGTAAGGGCCCACACGCTTGACCCCTTTCTCACGGGCGATGTCCACAGATTCCGAGGTGTTCTTGCCGGAGGCACCGCCTGAACCGACCACCAGGCCGGTACGCTCGTTGGAGACCTGATCTTCCGCCAGACCGGCATCTTCAATGGCCTGCTGCATGGAGAGGTAGGCGTAGGCCGCAGCATCGCCCATGAAACGCATGACTTTACGGTCGATCAGTTCAGACGGATCGAGTTTGATGTTACCCCAGACACGGCTGCGCAGGTTGTGCTGCTCGAACTGCTCGGAATAGGTGATGCCGGATTTACCTGCTTTCAGGGAGGCCAGCACTTCTTCCTTGTTGTTGCCGATACTGGAGATGACGCCGATACCGGTGATCACTGCTCTTCTCATTAATTCATCTCGTCTGGAAAAACTGGCGCCAAGTCTACCCGCTTTCGGCTGCCAAACTGGTCTGCTTTCACGTAGAATGCCCGCGATTTTGTGACGCGAGCCGAGGAAAACGTGAGTCAAACATCCTTACATCATGCCCGATTGGACTGGAATGAAGCGGGAACTCCTGTCTCCAGTGACTTCGGGGATGTGTACTTTTCCAATGATAACGGTCTAAGTGAAACCCGCTACGTCTTTTTACAGCAAAACCGGCTACCTGCGCGATTTTCGCACCACGATAGTGACAGTTTCGTGATAGGTGAAACAGGTTTCGGCACAGGCCTTAACTTTCTGGCGACAATGCAAGCCTTCCTGGAACAGGCGCCTCAATCCGGCAACGGCTCCCGTCTGCACTTCATCAGTTTCGAGAAATACCCCCTGACCCAAGACGATCTGCGCAAGGCGTTGGCCGCCTGGCCTGAACTTGGCCACTTGAGTCAGGATCTTGTCGCCCAATGGCCGCTGCCGGTCTCCGGTTGCCACCGCCTGCATTTTGCGGGTGGCCGCATTCGCCTCGATCTCTGGTTTGGCGACATCAAGGATATGCTGCCGCAGGTGCCTCACCGGGCAAAGGGGCTGGTGGATGCCTGGTATCTGGATGGTTTCTCCCCGGCCAAGAACCCGGAGATGTGGACACAGGAGCTGTTTGATGGTCTCGCTCGCCTCGCCCGTCCCGATTGCTCCATTGCTACCTTTACCTGTGCCGGTTTTGTCCGTCGCGGCCTGATTGCCGCCGGTTTTGCCATGAAGAAGGTGAAGGGCCACGGTAGCAAGCGGGAAATGCTGGTGGGGGATCGCACCGACAAGCAGCCGCAGCAGACCATCGCCCCCTGGTATGCCCGTCCTGCCGGACGCACTGGCGAGGTGGTGATCATCGGCGGCGGCATCGCCTCGGCCATGACGGCGCTCTCTCTGGTGGAGCGGGGTCGCAAGGTGACATTGCTGTGTACAGATGGCGAACCGGCCACCGGCGCCTCGGGCAATCGTCAGGGGGCGCTCTATCCCCTGCTCAACGGCGAGCACGATGCCCTGTCACGCTTCTATTCGCTCGCCTTTGGCTATGCCCGCCAACGGCTGCTGGCGTTGGCCGAACGCCACCCTATCGCTTTCGAATTATGCGGAGTGACCCAGCTCGGTTATGACGACAAATCGGCAGCCAAGTTGGCGAAAATGAACCAGGGCCCCTTCCCGTCCGAGCTGATGCATCCCCTCTCTACAGCAGAGGTAGAGCAGGTGGTTGGCGTGCCCTGTGGCCACAGCGGCGTCAGTTACCCACAGGGGGGCTGGCTCTGTCCGGCCGATCTCACCCGAGCCGCCCTGAAAGAGGCGCAAGCCAGCGGCCTGCTGGAGGTCGTGTTCAACACCGAGGTGGTCGCTATTACTGAACTGGCCGATGGCTGGCAAGTAGAGAGCCAGGATGGCCGCCACTGGCAGGCCCCCAATCTGGTGGTCGCCGCCGGACACCAGTTGCCAGCACTGCTCCCCTTTGCCGAGCTGCCGCTCTATCCGGTGCGCGGTCAGGTGAGTCATGTGCCAACCTCAGCCAGCTTGAGTCAGCTCAACACGGTGCTCTGCTACGATGGCTACCTCACACCTATGCACAACGATCAACACTGTATTGGTGCCAGCTATGGCCGTAACCAGAGCAGCCTTGAGTTTCGTGCCGAGGAGCAAATCCAGAATCAGGTGCGGTTGCAAGCCTGCCTGCCGGAGCAAACCTGGCCCGCCGAGGTGGATGTGAGTGGCAATGAGGCGCGCGTAGGCGTGCGTTGCGCCAGCCGGGATCACCTGCCGGTGGTGGGGCCAGTGGCCAGATTGCAAGGTCTGGCTGATCACTATGCGCAGCTGCAGCATGATCAACACAACGCCCAGCCGCTCCCCCTTCACCCCGGCCTCTATGTGCTGGGGGCGCTCGGCTCGCGGGGCCTCTGCTCGGCGCCGCTCTGTGGTGAGCTGCTCGCCAGCGAGATCTGCGGCGATCCCCTGCCGCTGGCCGCCGATCTGCTGGAAGTGCTCCACCCTGCCCGTTACTGGGTACGCAAGCTGCTCAAAGGCAAAGCGCTGGTCTGAACCGGACTCTGCAAGCAAATAGAATGGCCGCCCATCGGGCGGCCATTCTATTTATCAAATCGTGCGATGCTGGATATTGCGTCTTGAGATAGCGCTCACTTGGGCCAGTGCACCCCGAGCTGTTCGCCGTAACCTGTCTGACGCTGGAATCCGTCGAGCCGTCCCTTGATCTTGTTCAGCTCGCCACTGCCTGCTGCCCATGCGGCATAGCGCAGCGCCTGGCAATCTGCATGGCCCGGTAACGCCGCAATGGCGCCACCCACCTGATTGGCCCCCTGCAGCACCATCTCCTTGAAGCGGGATTCGTAGTCAAACATGCTGGAGAGCAGCCGCCCCCAGCGCTGGCGGGCAGGATCGTTACTGTTCGCGCTCTGACGCCAGCGGGGCAGCAACACGGTGGCGTTGGTGGTCACCGTCACCCGGTTGAGCTGGCAGCGCCCCGGCAACTGCTCGGTATCCAGCTGCCAGTCCACCTGATAACTCGCCTTGCCGAGCACGGGCTTGCCATTCACCTTGGGAGCACTCTGGGCAATCGCCCGAGCAAGCTGCTCCGGACTGGTTGCATTGACCTCATAAAAACGGACATTGATGCGGGACTCTGGCACCACTTGCAGCCGGCTCGGCTGAGCCTGACTCATCAGGGGCAACAGCAACAACCCGACCCCCACTACTCCATAAACCTTGCTGACCATGCCAGACTACCTTCCTTGATTGCACGGGCGGAGTACCAACCTTGGTGAACCCCACCGCCACACAGATGACGGGTATAGCCTATGTGTGACGACGAGGCGGCGCAATACAATGATGGGCCCAGAAATCAGAGCACGCTCACAGGTTGCGTGAGCAGAGTATGGCACAAGGCCAAAACTGTATTTTTATTGAGCATGACGGCTGATGCGCTGCCAGTCGAGGTGATAGTTTTTCACATTGATGTCATGACCATCTATCTGAATAAAATGATCATTTTTAAGGCGGTTGGCAAAAAAGTCCTGATCTGCCCCCTCATTGAGCCACAACT
>NZ_QAJD01000056.1:15049-17808 GCF_003061465.1 Aeromonas sp. HMWF017 | reverse complement strand
GCATAGAATTTCGGGGTAACCAGCAGCGCGACCCCATCTACCCGAATGGCATGGCGGGCCAGGCAGTTTGCTTCGGTGGTTTTGGATGCCAGCGCGGCAAAACGGGGGGTGCTCCCCTCGGCAACCACCAGTACGCCGTAAGAGTGAGGAGCCATGAGACGCCGCATGGCGACCGCCTGATGGGGGCCGGTTTGATGAAAACCGTCATTGGTTACAGCAAACACGCAAGTAGGCGAAAATAACATCGCAAGCAGAAAAATAGAGCGTTTAATGCCTGAAAAATCACCTAACGCCATATAAAAGCCTCAAAAGACAACCAAGGCTGGCAAGGGTAGGTAGCCAAACCCGCTGGGTAAAGTACCTTTACCTTTCTTTAATTCTGTTCACGGGGTTAAACGTTGATTTAGCTCACACAACATCCGGTTTTCAGTCGCCACTCTACCCCTATCGGAATAGACTCCCTCCACTCTCATCCAATCAGAAGGCAACATATGCTCGAACTTATCGTTGGCACCCTGGTCACCCTGGTGGTGGGCCGTGCCATTTTCAAAGGATACTCCGCGACCGGGGTGCTGCTGAGCGGCGGCTTACTGCTGCTGGTCATCACCGCCATGATGGGCAAACCGGTACTGCCGAGCAAGGTGGTCAGTACCGGTTATATCGCAACCGATATCTTCGAATACGTCCGCTTCCTGCTCAATGATCGTGGCGGTGGACTGGGGATGCTGATCATGGTGCTGTGCGGCTTCGCCGGCTACATGAGCCATATCGGCGCCAACACCATTCTGGTCAAGCTGGCCAGCAAACCGCTCGGTATCATCAAGTCCCCCTATATCCTGCTGGTGGCTGCCTATCTGGTGGCCTGCGCCATGTCGCTGGCAGTCAGCTCCGCTACCGGTCTGGGCGTGCTGTTGATGGCAACCCTGTTTCCGCTGATGGTCAACATGGGGATCTCCCGTGGCGCGGCTGCGGCCGTGTGCGCCTCGCCAGCCGCCATTATTCTGGCACCGACCTCAGGGGACGTGGTGATGGCCGCCCAGGCCGCCAACATGCCGCTGCTGGACTTTGCCTTCAAGCTGACCCTGCCCATCTCGCTGGTGGCGATCGCCTGTATGGCGGTGACCCACTTCTTCTGGCAGCGCTACCTTGATCAAAAATCCGGTGAGCACAACGAGCCGGTCGCCCCGGGTGACCTGGTGACTACCGCCCCAGCTTTCTACGCCATCCTGCCCTTTACCCCCATCATCGGGGTGCTGGTGTTTGACGGCAAATGGGGCCCGCAGCTGGATATCGTCACCATCATCGTCATGTGCATGGTGCTGGCCAGCTTGCTGGAACTCGTGCGTATCCGCAATGGCAAGGAGCTGCTGGACGGTCTGCAGGTCTGCTGGCGCAACATGGCTGATGCCTTTGCTGGTGTGGTCATGCTGCTGGTCGGTGCCGGTGTCTTCGCCCAGGGTCTGATGACCATCGGCTTTATCGACACTCTGCTGGCTCACGCGCAGGATCTCGGCTCAGGCGGTCTGATCATGATGCTGTCACTGGTGGTGATCACCACCCTGGCCGCCTTCACCACCGGCTCGGGCAATGCCCCCTTCTACGCCTTTGTGGAGCTGATCCCCAACCTGGCTAGCAGCCTTGGCATCAACCCGGCCTATCTGGTGATCCCGATGCTGCAAGCCTCCAACCTGGGTCGCACCATTTCTCCGGTCTCCGGGGTGGTGGTCGCCTGTGCGGGGATGGGCAAGCTCTCGCCGTTCGAGGTGGTCAAGCGCACCAGTATGCCGGTCGCCGTCGGCCTGCTGGTGGTGATTGTCGCCACCCAGATCATGGTACCCGCCTGATCGCTGACCAGCCCGGCACCCTGCCGGGCTGGTATCCTCCCCCCCCTTTGCAGTAGACTCGGTGCTCATTTTCCCCCTAAGGAGGACCGAGATGAGTATTACGGTTCAACTTGCCCATTTCAGTGATTGCCACTCCCACTTCGATGGCGCGCCCATGAGCTTCTCCCCTGTCGGTGAAGGCCAGTGGCGCACCCAGTGCGGCGGTTATGCCCGGATCCTGACACGACTGACCCAACTGCGTGCCAAAGCCGCAGCAACCGGCCAGCGTTTTCTGTTTCTGCACGGTGGCGACTCCTTTCAGGGCTCTCTCTATTTCAACCGCTTCAAAGGGCGCGCCAACGCCGACCTGCTCGCCATGCTGGCCCCTGATGCCATGGTACTTGGCAACCACGAATTCGATCTGGGCAACGGCCCGCTGGTGGAGTTCTTGCGCCAGCTCGATTTTCCGGTGCTGGCCGCCAATCTGGACAACAGTCAGGAGCCAGCCGACACGCCGCTTGGGCTGTGGGATATTCCCCACCTCTACGACGCCCATCAGCCCTGGCATCGTCGGGTGATCGACGGGGTTCCCTTTGCGCTGCTCGGCATCACCCTCGCCCAGATGGCTGCCATCGCCAACCCGGATCCCCACACCCGTTTCCACGCGGTCGCCGAGACCCTCACTAAAGTGCTGCGGGAGATCAAGCGCGAAGGGATCCAGCATATCGTGCTGCTGAGCCACCTCGGGCTGGATCAGGACAAGCTGCTGGCCGAGCGCTTCCCCGAGCTCAGCCTCATCATCGGCGGCCATACCCACAGCCTGCTCGGCGATCTCACGCCGCTGGGTCTGCCAAGCGAAGGTACCTACCCCCTGATGAACAACGGGGTGGCCATTTTGCACGCTGGCCACAGCGCCCTCTGCCTCGGTGTCTGCGA
>NZ_QAJD01000056.1:0-15039 GCF_003061465.1 Aeromonas sp. HMWF017 | reverse complement strand
CCTTCGATAAGGCGGGCCGCGTCGTGCAAAGTGAGGGGCAGCTGGAGTGGCTCCCCTGGCAGCCCTGGCCATTTGCCTCCACGCCACCCGCCGGGCTCACCTTCTGCGAGCCGGATCCACAGCTTGAACAACATCTGGCCAAACGCTATCGGCCTGAGATAGAGACAATGAGCCAGCGCATCGTCACCCGGCTGGCGGCGCCACTGCCTCATCAGCGGCTGCCGGATGCGACCCTGCCCCATGGCAGCCAACTCGCCCCGCTGGTGGCCCGCGCCATGCTGACCGCCGCCCGTGAACAGGTAGGCGAGGTGGACTTTGCCCTGCACAACGCCGGTGGTGTGCGCTGCTCGCTGGAGCCAGGCCCCCTGAGCGAAGCGGATATCGCCGGTCGCCTGCTACCGTTTGCCATTCCTCTCACCCTCTATCGGGTGCACGGTCACGAGTTGGCGGAAGCGCTGGAGAATGCCATCGACAACGCCACCAACAACGGCGTGGTCGGCAATGGCAATGGCAGCTTCCCCTACACCGCGGGGGTGCGATTCACCTATCAGGCCGATCGGCCCAAGGGCCAGCGCATCACCCGACTGGAGTGGGAAGCCGCCTCCGGCCAGTGGCTAGCGGTCAATGCCGAACAGGTCTATCGCGGAGTGTCGAGCGCCTATACCGCCTCCGGCAAAGAGGGCTACACCGCACTGGCGCGGACCCTGACCCAGCACAATCAGGAGCTCGGTATCACCCTGGCCGACGCCTTTATCCGCTGGGCCCGTCACCTGCCGACACTGGAGGCGCAGCCGCCCCTGCTTGAGTACCTCGGTTGATGAAGAGGGGATGGCTTGCCACATCCCCTGACGGCCAAAATTGCCGCAGCCAACGCCCGGTTCCCTGCAAGAACCGGGCTTTTTCGAGAATATTTGCCCCACACGGGCCCGCCCCATTGCATCACACTCACTAGCTCGGCAAGATAGGCCCGCTTTCAAGACCAGCTGCAGGAACAGGCGACTTCATGAATCACTCCATCCGTTTCACTCCCCCTCGCGTCAACCCGGGCATAAAGCCAGCCATCGTGCTGCTGACCGCCCTGCTGGCGCTGCTCTTCTGTCTGCGCAACCCGCTCTTCCACGCCATGGCGCCGGGCTTTGATGCCTCGCTGTTCGCGGTGATGGGCAAGATGTGGAGCGAAGGGGGTGTGCTCTATCGCGACATGATCGACATCAAGGGGCCGATGATCTTCGCCCTCGACGCGCTGGGCTATGGAATGGGGGGATTTGTCGGGATCTGGGCGCTGGAGTGGGTGCTCTGCTGGCTCGGACTGCTGGCCAGCTGGCAGGCCTTTGCCCAGCTTGGCCTCTCGTTCAAGGCGCGTCTCGGCGCCATGCTGGCGGTGCTGGCTCTCTACGGCACCCGTTACTACTACGGCAACATGACCGAGGACTGGACCTTCCACCTCGCCCTCATCGCCCAGTGGGCCTTCATTACCCTGCTGCTGGACAAGGGATTTCGCTGGTGGCCGGCGCTGGTGGCGGCCCTCACCTTCGCCATCGTCGCCTGGATGCGCACCAACAACGGCGCCTTCTGGGGGGCCTGGTATCTGGTGCTGTTCTGCCACTGGTGTCTGCACGAGAAGTGGCGTGATGCCATCTTGCTGCTCATCTCCAGCCTGCTGGGACTGGCGCTGATTGGCGGCCCGCTTTACGCCTACTTCCAGCAGCATGATCTGCTGGCGGCCTTCAAATACTACGCCTTCGACATCTTCTTCGAAGGGAGCTACGGCAATGGCTTCTCTCCCATGGTGGGCGCCGTCGGCCTGCTGCGCACCGGCCTTGTGATGCTGCTGCCCGCATTCATCATTTTGATGCTGAGCCGCCGTCAGGAGTGGTATCTGCCCGCCCTGCTGGCGACCCTGTTTGGGGTGCTGTTTACCCTGATCGCCAACTCGGTCTCCGGCCATGTGTTCGATCACTACGACGTGCTCTATCTGCAACTGGCGGTGCTGCCGCTGGCGGTATTGCTGGATCGCAGCGAACAGCAGGCAGATGCCATCGGGCTGCTCTGCATCTCGCTGGTGGTGCTCACCGCCAGCTGGCTGCTGGCCCAGCAGCTCGCCTTTGGCTGGAGCACCAAGGAGTGGTCCCTCGAGCGGGTCAACGAGGTGCTCGGTACCAGCCTGCTGTGGGCGCTGCCGGTGCTGATCCTCATCCCCCTCTGGCGCGCCTGGGATGTGCGCAGTGCCACCCCCTGGCTGGCGACGCTGGCCATGCTGCTGCTGATGATCAACAACGCCTGGGAAGGGACCCTCAAGGGTCGCCCCTTCAATCCGGCCGCGCAGGTACGGGTTGATCGCATCAAGGCCGAAACCAGCCCGAGCGACAAGATCTGGGTCGATGGCATCCAGCCGCAATATTATCTCTGGACCGATCGCCAGCCGGCGTCCGCCTATCTCTTCTTTGCCAACGTCAATCCGCCCTATGACGTGCGCGAGCGGGTGCTGGCCGATATCCAGCGCCAGAGCCCGAAGTTCATCATCGCCAAGCCGGATCGGGTGAGCGAGGAGCTGAAAAAACCGAGCTCGCCTTCCCATCTCGCCTTCTATCAATACCTGACCAGCCACTATGAAGAGGTGGATCCGGGTCTCTATCGCCGACGCTGATCGTCAATACGCCCCGCAGGGCGGCCATTGTTGCAATGGCCGCCCTTTTTATTGCGCCAGAGCCCCTTGCAGCATCGGCCCGCAGTAGGCAAGCCCGCCCGAGATAACTACAATGACGCTCTTTTTGATGTAACGAGTGACACCATGGCGGAACTGACTTATCTGGGCGGCTATCCCGACCCTCTCAAGGCACAGGTACAGCAGCTGATTGCGGCAGGCAAGCTGGGGGAGATGCTGGCCAAACGCTATCCGGAGAGCCACCAGATCCAGAGTGACAAGGCGCTGCTCGCCTACACCATGGAGCTGAAGAACCGCTACCTCAAGAGCTCGGCGCCCCTGTCAAAGGTGGTGTTCGATGGCAAGATCAACGTGATCAAGGATGCCCTCGGCCTGCACACCTACGTCAGCCGGGTGCAGGGCAGCAAGCTCAAGGCCAAGAACGAGATCCGCATCGCCGCCCTGTTCAAGGAGGCGCCGCCCCCGTTCCTGAAAATGATCGTGGTGCACGAGCTGGCCCATATCAAAGAGAAGGATCACAACAAGAGCTTCTACCAGCTCTGCCAGCACATGGAGCCCGACTATCATCAACTGGAGTTTGATCTCAGGCTCTGGCTCACCTGGCGCGATATCGACAAGGCCAACCGCTAGGCTGACAACCGTTTCAGGGAGGAAACATGTCATTTGCCGCCACCCCCTTTGGTGCCACCCGCTTTATTGCCACTGTGGTAATGACCAGCTTGGGCCGCGCTGCCCATCCCCACGTCACGTTACGCGGGCTGCTGACCCTGCTGCTTCTGCTCGCGGGCCACTGCGCCCGGGCCGATGAGCGCTGGCAGAGCGACAGCTATCTCACCGAGAGCTTTATGGCCATCGCCATGGAGCGGGAATATGGCGAAGCCAGGCAGACCCGTTTTGCCCGCTGGCAGCAGCCGATCCGGCTGCAACTTATCAACGAATCGGGTGACAAGCCGCTGCAGGCCGACGTGGTGAAGGTACAGGCAGCCCATCTGGCCCGCATCACCGGCCACTCCATCAGCATGGTGACCGCAAAGCCCAACCTCACCCTGATCATGACCGACTACAGCAAGATGAAGAGCTGGGCCAACCGCACCATGGGGGGCGATCCATCAGTCAAGATGGCACTCAAGGAAGGGCTCTGCCTTGCCAACTTCGCAACCAATGCGAAACACGAGATCAGCCGTGCCACCATCATCATTCCGGTAGACTACAGCAGAGCCAAGGGGCGTTTTCTCGACTGCGTGGTGGAGGAGTTCACCCAGGTGATGGGGCTGCCCAACGACTCGGACAAGGTGTTTCCCTCCATCTTCAATGACAACAGCATCGACAGCTTTTTGACCGGGCTGGACTATGTGCTGCTCAAGATGGCCTATCACCCGGCCCTCAAAGCCGGAATGAGCAGTGCCGAGATCCGCGCCGCACTGCCCATTGCGCTGGCCGACCTGCGTGCCAAAGGGGAGATCCGCGAGGCCAATCGCCGGGTGCAGCAGCAGAGCCTGAAAAGCTGGGCGGGGTTGTAACGGGCAATGCTCAACCCAGAGCCAGACAAGCCACCGCGAACTCATCACCAACAAAAACGCAGCCACTTGGCTGCGTTTTTGTTGTCCGGGGATCGGCGGATCATTCGCGGGCATGCCCGTTTATCAGCAACCCATTTATCCAACGCCCGAGTTATCCACTGACCGTGCGGGATCAGGAGGCGACGTTCTCTTCCGGCATCCAGCTCTCGGCGTTCTCCCACACCTCCTGCACCATGGCTTCGGCCAGCTCTTTGTCTTCCTTGCTGGCACGGCTGACGGTCAGAGCCATGGCACTGCCCGGCGCGACCCGCACATGGATGTCGGGGAATCTTTCGCCAAGCTGCTTGAGCAGCTCCTGACGCAGCGCCTCCATGGTCGAGGTCGGGATCTGATGTTTTCTGTCGATGATGATTTCAAGACGCATAGGAAACTTCTCCATGATTTATAACTGTATTTTTATCCAGTATTCATGGGAAGTAAAGTGCCATCTTGCACCAATCAGAAAAGATCCAGCTGCTGGCCGCAGATCCGGTCGAACGACTCGCCGATAAAGGGCAGGATGGCATCGGCAATGGGCCGCAACTGCTTGTCTATGTAGTGTTCGTAATCGATGGCGCTGCGCCGGTACTCCAGCGGCTCGGGGCCATTGAGGGTCATCAGATAGGCGATGGCGCCCCGATGCTGATAACGCTGGGGCAGACCACGGCGCAGGTTCTCCTCATCGGCCAGCCGCGCCGCCCGCACATGGGGTGGCACATTCTTCTGATACTCCTCGAGCTTCTGGCGCAGCCGTTTGCGGTAAATCAGCAGATCATCGTGTCGACCGGCGCGGGTCTCATCCACCATGGTGCGCACATAGCCGCTGGGATCTTGGTCGTGAAACACCAGCTCATAGAGGCGGGTCTGAAACTGCTTGGCCAGCATGGTCCAGTCGGTGCGCACCGATTCGAGCCCCTTGAACACCAGCTGTTCACTCCCCTCACTAGCCTTGCCAACCAGACCGGCATAGCGCTTCTTGCTGCCCTTCTCCAGCCCGCGAATGGTGGGCATCAGAAAGCGGCGGTAGTGGGTCTCGTACTGGATCTCGAGATAACTCGGCAGGTCGAATTCGCGCTTGATCAGTGCAGCCCAGTTATCGTTGATCATTTGCGCCAGTCGCTGGCCGATCACGTCCGCCTGTTCGGGACTGGTCTCCTTGCCAAGGTGCACGAAGGTGGAGTCGGTGTCGCCATAGATCACCTCGAACCCCTTCTCTTCAATCCACTCGCGGGTCTGCTGCATGATGCTGTGGCCACGCAGGGTAATGGACGAGGCCAGGCGCGGATCATAGAAACGGCAGCCCCCCGAACCCAGCACGCCGTAGAAGGAGTTCATGATGATCTTGATGGCCTGGGAGAGTGCCTTGTTGCTGGCGGCCTTGGCTCTGTCCCGCGCCGCCCACAAGGTAGCGATGAGCTCCGGCAAGAAATGCCGCTCGCGGGAGAACATGGCGCCGCGAAAGCCTGGAATGGCGTGCTCGGGGTGTTGCAACCCCTCGATGAGTCCCATGGGGTCGATGCAGAAGGTGCGGATGATGCTGGGATAGAGGCTCTTGAAATCGAGCACCAGCACGTGGCGATAGAGGCCGGGTTTGGAGTCCATCACATAGCCACCTGGGCTCGCCAACCCGCCGTCGGCCGGCAGATTGGGCGCCACGTAGCCGCCACGATGGAGCCGCGGCAGATAGAGGTTGGTAAAGGCCGCCACCGAGCCCCCCACCCTGTCCAGCTCAAGGCCGGTAAGGGAAGCGCGCTCGATGGCAAAAGGGATAAGGTGGCAGTAATCGAAGATCTCCCACACCAGCTTGCAATCTTCCAGGTTGTAGCGGGCCAGCGCCTCCTTGTCGGAGTGGAACAGCTCGGTGATCTTCTCCCCCCGATTGGCCACGTCCTCGATATCCTTGCCACGGCCGAGCAGTTCGCTCGCCACCGCATCCAGGCTGTAGCTGGCAAACTGCCAGGTGGCGCTTTTGAGGGTATCGATGCCGTCGAGCACCATGCGCCCGGGGATAATGACGTTGCCGGTTTGGGGATCGCCCCGTGACGAGCGCCAGAAGCAGAGCTCGCGCCCCCGCCCGAGCCGCAGTCGCCGCTTGTTAAGCTCGGCGCGGCGCAGCAGCAGGCGAAAGTCAAAGTTAACCACGTTCCAACCGATGACCAGGTCGGGGTCATGCAGACTGAACCAGCTCTCCAGCGCACTCAGCAGGGTGCTCTCGTCCTCTACCCACTGGACCTGGGTTCCCCAGCTCTCGGCATCCGCTTCCGGGGTGCCAATCATGATGACCCGCGCATCCTGCTCGCTATAAAGACCGACCGAGAAGAGGGCCCCGTCCATGGCGCACTCCACATCCAGCGACACCCAGGAGAGGGTTGGCGTCACCGCCTGCGGCGCGCAGCGCGCCTCGTTCACCTCCCAGTAGCCCTGCTTGCCCCCCTTTTTTACCGCCCGGCCATCGAAGCGCACGCCAGCGGTGATGAAACGCTCCATCAGGAAGCGCTCCGGCAACCGGATATCCGCCTCGAAGTGCTCCAGCCCGCGAATAAGCAGCAGCTCGATGGCGCGGTGAAAGGCGCTCAGGGTAGCGAAATAGCAGCCCACCACAGGGCGACCGTCGAAGGTGTGCATCGGCAGGCGGCGAAACCGCCCGCTCACCCCGGCCCCTTTAAACAGCTCGGCGGCTTCTGCCATATGGCTCTGCGGCAAAAAGAACACCGGCTCCTGCCCCGGCACCACCAGCCGCACCGGCCCCTGCGCGCTCCAGAGCCACATCACGATTTCGGTGGTGGCAGCGTGCCCGTTGCGACCGCGCACGTCCCGACCATGGCGGGTCAGGATAAAACCGTCGAGGGGCGGAGTGGCGGGTAAGGTGGGCTGGGTTGCAGTCATGAAGCGTAAAGGGGCTGTCCGAGAATGGGACTATTGTACGTTCATACAGTGCCTGCTCGCAATCGTCACGCTGGCTGCGAGGCGGGAGTCAAACTGGTAAGCTCGATCCGGTCGTTATTCCCACCCATCCCGTTCTGACCACTCTTCGCCGACCAAAGGAGTCTTTGTGGCAATCTATTCCCTGCTGGATCAGCTGGCTATCCCCTACCAGCGTATCGATCATCCCCCAGTGTTTACCTGTGAGGAGGCGAGCAAGCTGCTGCCCGACCTGCCCGCAGCCAAGACCAAGAACCTCTTTTTGCGCGATCCGAAAAGCGAGCGGCTGTTTCTGGTGGTGAGCCCGGAGGAGCACCGGGTCAATCTCAAGGCGCTGGCAGCCATGCTCGGCGTCAAGCGGCTGAGCTTTGGCTCCCCAGAGCGGCTCGATGCGGTGCTCGGCCTCACCCCGGGATCGGTGACCCTGCTCGCCATGGTGCGCGACAGGGAAAAAGCGGTAGAGCTGGTGGTGGACGAGGCCATCTGGCAGGCCGAACAGGTGCAGTGCCATCCGCTGGTCAACACCGCGACTCTGATCATCCGCCTCGACGATGTGCGCCGCCTGTTGGCCCACCTCGGCCGTGAGGCCACCGTCATGCGCTTGCCTGCTGCAACCTGCGATTAGCACGACGTCAGGCGGTTGGGTTCACCCTGCCACCTACACAACCACCGTTTACGCAGCACAATTGACTGACAAGACAATAAAATGGCTCCTTGTGCGCTGATAAATCGAGTCAGCAGTTGCCATCGTGCAAGAAGTCGGAGGTAAGCATATTCAGCCATTTAACCAATTGATAATAGGTTGGATTCATGTTGTGATCGGCCACTGCCAGCGGGCGATACCCCATCGCCTGTTCGTTCACAGGTGACTTCCCAGAGAGCCCCTTGATGCCAAGTCTGTTTTCCTCAGCCCAGTTGTTGAGTCTGGTGCTGTTCGTCACGCTGTCACATGTGGGGGTCGCCACCATTTTCGCCGCCATGTGGTACAGCCATCGCCAGATCAGGGCATTGATCTACTGGTCAGCGGGGGAACTGGTTATCGCGGGGGCTTTTTGCTGCCTGCTGCTGCGCCCCCTTGAGGGGGATGCATCCCTTGCCAATATTCTCTGCACCAACCTGCTGTTGATGTCGACCACCCTGCTATACGAACGGGGGATGCGCCACTTCTTTCGCCGTGAAGCCGATCAACTGGGTTGGCTGCTGCCCGCCGTTACCCTCGGCGGTTTCGTCCTGTTTGCCCTGACCGCCCTGCAGCAATCCCTCTTTGATGTGCACAGCCGGATCATCGTGCTCTCCGGCGTGCTCTCGCTGCAGATTGCGCTGCTTATCTGGCAGCTCTGGCGCTACCAGCGGCTGGCCCCCGTCTATCGGGTGCTGCGCTTTGCCATTCTGCTGCTCGGACTGCAACTGCTGTTGCAACTACTGCGGATCGCCAAACACCTCTGGCAGCCGGAGCAGGCGGCCAACTCCTTCACCGACCCGCTGCTCGGACCTGTGATCCTGCTCAGCCTGCTCTTTACCATCGCCCGCAGTTATCTGCTGCTGAGCCTGGTCCATACCCGCCAGCAGCAAGCCCTGCTGGCCACCCAGCGCACGCTGGAGCGGCGCGCCAATCAGGATGAGCTGACCGGCCTGTTCAGCCGCCACTATTTCGAACGCCAGGTGGCCCTGCGTGCCCGCGAGGTGACGAGCCCCGGCCAGCTACTGCTGATCGATCTGGATAACTTCAAACAGATCAACGACCACCACGGCCACCCCGCCGGTGATGCCATGCTGCGGGCCGTGGGTCGGGTGATCGCCAATACCCTGCCTGCCGAGGGCATGGCCGGTCGGCTTGGCGGCGATGAGCTGGCCCTGCTGCTGATGGCGGACCCGCAGACCCTGCCCGACTACTGCCACGCCTTGCAGGAACAGATCGCCGAGGCGACTCGGGAGCTGGCCGGTGGCCCCATCAGCCTCAGCATCGGCCTCACCTCGCTGCACCCTGACGAGGGGTTTGAAGCGGCCTACCTGCGCGCGGATCGGGCCCTTTACGCAGCCAAACAGGCTGGAAGGCAACGGGCCTGCGTACAGGAGCTCCACCACAACGAGCCGCAACCGCTGCAGCCCTGCGCGCTCCTGTCATGAGCGCAGTGCTCGCTCTGCAGTGCCGACCGGCCAGGCTGACAGATGCCCCGGCTTACCGGCGCTATGTCACCGAATGCGCCGAGGACGGACAGCCGCTCTATCAGGTGGCGCAATTTGACCCGGACGGCTGGCTACAGAGCCTGCTGGATCACGCCGAAGGGCGCAATCTGCCCAGTGGATACCTGCCGACCACCACCTATTTTGCCCTCGATGGCGGGGAGATCATCGCCACCCTGCGCCTGCGTCACGGCGACAATGAGGCAACCCGCCAGTGGCTGGGTCATATCGGTTACGAAACCCGCCCCTCTCGCCGTGGCGAAGGGGCCGCGACCGTGCTGCTGCGCTGGGTTCAACAACAGGTACTGGCGGCGCCGGTGCTGATCTGCTGTGATCAAGACAATCTGGCTTCCCGCAAGGTCATTACGGCAGCCGGTGGCGTGTTGCTGGGGCGGCGCTTCCATCCGGGGGATCGCAACTGGCTGGAGATGTATCAGCTAGCCCCCTGCCCCAGCCGACCATAGCCGCAGCACCAATAAAAAGAGCGCCCCGAAGGCGCTCTTGTGGCGAGAGTGGCTATCCGTTAGTAGCTGTCTTCCTGCTCCGCCTTCATCCGGGCCTGACGGGCATAGGCCTCCTCTTCGGCGCTCTCGATCTCCTGCAGTACCGAATCGAGATCGATGGCGGCGCGGCTCTCTTCAAAGTGACCGGTCAGCTCGCTCTCGGGGGTAAGTTTGCCATCTTCAAACAGCGCCCACATCTCCTGGGCATAACGGGTCTTGAGCAGCTCGGGGGCATACATGCCGTAGTAGTTGCGCATGTTGTTGACGTCCCGCTCCAGCATCGCCTTGGCCTGGTTGTTGGCGGCGGCATCCACCACCTGGGGCAGGTCGATAATGACGGGGCCCTGTTCATCCACCAGCACATTGAACTCCGAGAGATCCCCATGAATGAGACCGGCACAGAGCATGCGCACCACATAGCGGATCACTTTGTGGTGATCAATAACCGCCTGCTCGGGGGTGAGTGCCACATCGTTGAGGCGCGGCGCGACATTGCCATCCTCATCGGTGATAAGTTCCATCAAGAGGACACCATCGAGGCAGACATAGGGCTGTGGCACCCGCACACCGGCAGCAGCCAGCTTGAACAGGGCATCGACCTCGGTGTTCTGCCACACCTCTTCATGCTGCTTGCGGCCATATTTGGAGCCCTTCTCCATGGCGCGGGCGCTGCGGCTGTTGCGCACCTTGCGCCCCTCCTGATAGACCACGGCCTGCTTGAAGCTGCGCTTGGAGGCCTCTTTATAGACTTTGGCGCAGCGGATCTCGTCGCCGCAGCGCACCACATAGACATCGGCCTCTTTGCCGCTCATCAACCGGCTGACGACCTCATCGACCAGGCCGTCATCAACCAGAGGTTGGATTCGATTTGGAATTTTCATGGCCGCCCTTTTACCCTATTTCCGCTCTCGAAGATAGCTCCGCGCACGCTCACCTGCCTCTCCCTTTCATAAGACACCCTGTTATCCCCTGTTTGCGCTGTTTTTGTCCACCCGTTCGCCTTAAAAACCACCAGCAGCAGGCCAAATACGAAAGGCGCCTGTACCAACAAAAATGGCCCGCATGCGGGCCAATTTTCAAGGTTCGGGCGGCAAGCCCTGACGAATACGCTGGATCCCCGCTTCATAGAGGCCGTCATCCCCCTCCTGATGCTCCAGGGTTTCGAAGATCTTGAGAAACCACATGTACTGCTCGGGATGACGTGCCACCTGCATCTCCACCACCCGGTTCATGGCGTTGACGTCAGCCAGCAGATCGGCGGTGGGATAAGGATCAAACGGCGGCTCGATCTCCAGCAGATAGCGTCCCTCATCCTCGTCATAGCTGGCAAAGATGGGCACGGCTCTGGCACCGGTCAGCTTCACCAGCTTGGGCAAGGCTGGCAGGGTTGCCTTGGGGCGGCCAAAGAAGGGAACAAACACACTCGCCTCGCGGCCGTGATCCTGATCCGGCAGATAGAAAAAGCTGGCGCCGGCGCGGATTGACTTGATCGCAGGCTTTATCCCGGCGCTACGCTCGTACACCTTGCCTGCTTTGGCCCGCTCGCGGTTAATGTACCAGTCGAACACCTGATCTTTCGGGCTCTTCATCATGGTGCACATCTCGATGCCCATCATGGAGAAGTAGCGGCCAATCATGTCGACCGCCCAGGTGTGAGGCACCACCAGGATCACCGGGCGGCCCGCAGCCTGCTCTGCTTGCACATGCTCCCAGCCGGTGACCTTGATGCGGCGGGTCAGGCGCGCCTTGCTGCGCCAACTGAGCTCGCCAAAGCCCATAAAGGTCTTGAGACCGACCCGGATCGATTTGAGCAGCAGCGCCTGACGTGCGGCGGCATCCAGCTCGGGAAAGCAGATCTTGAGGTTGGTATCGGCGATATATGCCTGTTTTTTCGAGAAACGCAGCAGGGTCGGTGAGACCAGATCGGCAAAACGATCCCGCAGCCTCGCAGGAGTAAATGCCAAAAGGGAGAGCAGGCCCAGCGCACACCAGCTGCCCCACCATTTGGGATGCAGCAAGCGAGTATGAAATGAGGTATCAAATACCGGATCTAACGGGGACATGGCGGCCATCAAGTCATCAAAAACAAGCAGTTATTGTAGTTATCCTGACATTTTTTTCTACCCTGAGAAGGCTGGCCGCCGACCTGCAAGGCACTGATCAGACGAGTTATCATAAAAAATGGCCCACCTGGGGCCATTTCAATCAATCAGAATTCAGGGTCAGCCGTGGGGCGACAATCCCTTGCGGATCCGCTGGATCCCCGCCTCGTAGAGGCCATCCAACCCCTCCTGATCTTCACGGGTATCGAAGATCTTGAGGAACCACATGTACTGGCCCGGATGGCGCGTCAGCTGCTGCTGTACCATGTCGTTCATCCGGCAGGTATCGGCCATCACATCTTCGGTGGGATAGTTGTCGAACGGTGCCTCAATCTCCAGCCGGTAGCAATAGTTCTCTTCGTCATAGCAGGCGAGCAGCGGCACCGCCTTGGCACCGCTGACCTGAACCAGACGGGGCAAGGCAGGCAGGGTCGCCTTGGGGTGGCCGAAGAAGGGGACGAAGATGCTCTTCTCGCGGCCATGATCCTGATCCGGCAGGTAGAAGAAGCTGCGACCGCTCTTGATGGTTCGGATCACCGCCTTGATCCCGGCGCTGCGCTCATAGACGCGGCAACCGTTCTTGGCCCGTGCACGGTTGAGGTGCCAGTCAAACACCGGATTGCGCGCCCGTTTCATCATGGTGCACATGGGCACCCCGCGCTGGGTGAAGCAGTAACCGGCAGCATCCACCGGCCAGGTATGAGGCACTACCAGGATCACCGGACGACCGGCAGCCCGCTCCACCTCGATATGCTCCCAACCGATCACCTGCATCCGGCTCATCAGATAACGCTGACTGCGCATGGTGAACTCGCCAAATCCCAACAGACTCTTGAGGCCGACCCGGATCGAGGTCAGTGCAATGGCATCCCGCTCTTCCGGGCTCTTGTCCGGGAAGCAGATCTCCAGATTGGTTCTGGCGATATAGATCTGTTTTTTCGAGATACGAAACACCAGCGGTGCCAAGGCTTCGGCCAAACGGTCGCGCAATCGCACCGGCACAAAGGCCAGCAGCATCAGCACGCCGAGTGCCAACCAGCTGAACCAGTAGCGGGGATACAGAAAACGGGCTTCAAAAGAGGAGTCAAATACGGGATCTTGGGACGACATGTATTGGGGTCGAGCGAAAAAGTGGTGCTGCATTGTAGTCGTCCTGACAGGTAATACCAGTTAAATCCATGGCAAATAGCCCGCCACAGGCGCCACATCAAAAAACCATAAAAAAATGCCCCGCACTGCGGGGCATTTTGCTCGTTACACAACCAGAGTGGAGGCTCTTTGTCCATCCATCGTATGACTGGTCGTTTATCCCGTCGCTCTCGGAGCGCACTGCTTATCCATTTCCCGATGTCACATCGTCAAGATTTATCGGTGAGCACCCTGGCGGGCCATGCCGTTATTCATTTCGGTATTACGCTGCGGCAGAAAAAACATCAGGTAACGCAGTGCCACATACCCGACGATGACGGTAGCCACCCCCAGCTCGAAGTGGGCCAGCAGTCTGATCTGCTCGACGTAGTGACTCCCTTGCGCAAACCCTTCAACCAGATGAGCCACTTTGAACAGAGCGGTGGCACCGATCACCAGCGGGAAGGTGAAGGCGGCATAACCCGGCGAGAAGGGCAGACGCAGCAGTTTGATGAAGGCCAGATAGATGATGCCTGTCATCAGGATGGCGATCCCCAACAGCACGGCCACCAGCAGCAGTGACGGCTCCTGGCTGACGGTCAGGTAACCGGCCAGAGAGAGGCTGGCAGGAGCCGCCAGAATGGCGATGGTCGGTTTGGCGGCATCCGGCACTTCATGGCTGAAGATCAGGCGATAGAGCATCAGCGGCAGCATCAGGCCGTAGCAGATGATCCCGAACCAGAGCAGACCGTTGGCCAGCGGGGCAAATTGCCCCCCCGGGAAGGCGACGTCAGCCACGATGATCCCCACCGGCGGCACGAACCAGCTCGGCACCATGTGGTGGATTTCAAACTCTTTGGCGCGATGCCAGATAAAGGTTGCCAGGAACAGCAGGTGAACCGCCACGGCAAACAGCCAGAGGGCCTCGCCCGCTTGCGGCGCAATCATACCGAGCGCTTTGGAGACCACCATGGTGCCCATGGCATAGGTCGGAACCACACTGCCCACCACGGGGTGAGCGAGATCCTGCAACAGCAGGCGGGGGTGAAGCAGAAACTTGAAGGTCAGGATCACCAGCAGCACGGCCGCAATGGCAGCGCCCAGCAGTTGCATCCGGCCATCGAAGTGACCGGCATTTTCCCAACACCAACCAAGGCTGGCGATGCCCAGCGCCAGACCCGCCATGGGGGTTGGGGCGGCAGCCAGTGATTTACGGGTTCTTGCGATCATGATGACACCTTTCTATTGATGACTATGGCGATAGGATAATGGTCCCTTATCGTTTACGATATCTAAATGAATTAAATCAATCATTCAGGAAAACCAAACACTATGAAACTGACCCTGCAGCAGCTGAAAGTGTTCGCCACCATTGCCCGCTATGGAAACCTTGGCCTTGCCGCCAACGAGCTCTGCCTGAGCAAGGGGGCCGTCTCCCAGTCGCTGCAGGAGCTGGAGCGCCAGCTCTCCACCCCGCTGTTTGACCGCATTCACCCCAGATTGCAGCTCAACAACGAGGGGCGCCTGCTGCAACCGGCCGCCGAAGAGCTGCTGACCCGGATGCAGGATATCGAGAACCTGTTCAGCCCCGATGCCGAGCCGAGCGGCCAGCTGCGCCTTGGTGCCAGCCAGACCATCGGCAACTACCTGCTCCCCACCCTGCTCGCCAGCAGCAAACAGGAGCTGGGGCTCCCCCCCAAGGTGACCATCAACAACACTCACCTGCTCTGCCATGCGCTGGCCAACTTCGAGCTGGATATGGCACTGATCGAGGGGGAGAACCACCACCCCGACCTGCTCGCCGAATCCTGGCTGCAGGACGAGATGCTGGTGGTGGCCCCACCCGGTCACCCGCTTGCCAACAAGAAGGAGCTCTCCCTCTCCCGACTGGGGGGCGAGACCTGGGTATTGCGTGAAGCGCAATCGGGCAGCCGCGAGCAATTTATCCAGCAGATCCAGCCCGAGCTGCCCCGCTG
>NZ_QAJD01000055.1:0-19065 GCF_003061465.1 Aeromonas sp. HMWF017 | reverse complement strand
CCCCTCTCCCCGCCACGACCTCAGCCCTCACCCCGGCGCCACTGGATCTTGGCCCCTGGTTGCTGCTCCCCTTGTTACCGCTCGCCTTGCTGGCCAGAGTCGGCGCACGGTTGATGGTGGCGCTGATGATGGGAGCACAGCTGCTGGCGCCACAAGACCTGCAAGCCGCAGAGAAGGGAGATCTGCAAGCGATGCAGGCTTATCAAGAGGGGGATTTTCAGCGGGCCGCCCGCACCTTCAACGATCCGGTCTGGCGCGGTAACGCCTGGTATCGGGCTGGCGCCTACCGGCAAGCCATCGCAGCCTATCAGCAAGCGACGAGCGCCACCGCCCACTACAACCGCGGCAATGCCCTGCTGCAACTGGGGGAGTTCGCGTCCGCCAAAGAGGCCTATCTGGCCGCTCTGGCGCTTGAACCCGGCCATGAAGATGCGCTCTATAATCTCTCTCTGGTACAGGGCGCAGCGGCGGCTGCTCCCGATACCAGCAACAGCAAGCAGCCCGAACCATCGGCAGCTCAGCAGGCGACGGCAATGCCCCTTCCCCCCTCTCCCCCGGTGTTGCTGCTGGAGCAGCGACTGCGCAAAGAGGCACTACGCCGGGATCTGATCAAGGTGGAGGAGCCCTGGTGACACGGGCAGGATGGGGGCTGTTGCTCGCACTCGCGAGTCCACTTTGCTGGGCCTTGCCTCCACGGGCAGAGTTGCTGCCGGGGGCCGACCCCAACGATTGGCTGCTGATCATCGAAGCGGATGGCGAGCGCCAGAGCAACGAGCTGGAGATCACCCCCCTACTGCGCAAGTTTGCAGTGGGCAGAGTGACCATGAGCCGGGTCACGACCCCGGTACAACAACTGACTCGCTGGCAGATCCCGCTGCACCAGAGCGACTCACCCGCTAATACAAAGGTGGTGATTGCCCCGCTCAAGCTCGGAAATGAGTTCACCCCCTCGCTCACCCTGCCATTGAGAGAGGCGAAAACAGCCGCGCTGCCACAGCCCGCAGCCCCCTCGCCCCTCGAGATGCAGGCCAGCCTTGATCATCAGGGCCCGCTCTATCCCGGCCAGCCGGTGATCTACCGGCTGACACTGTGGCTGCCCACCAGTATGCGAAACCCGGCCCTGAGCGAGCTCAGCTCTGCCCACTTCACTATCCGTCGCCTCGGTAGCGATGAATGGATCGCACCCGCTCAGGCAGGTCTGCCCGGCAGGCTCACCCGCAGCTGGCTTATTCAGGCAAAAACGCCGGGACTCTGGTACCTCGACTCACCCCGCTTGCAGGGGCAGCTCACGCAGCAAGGGAGCAAGCCGCAAAAACTCTCGGCCCGTGCGGCACCGCTAGAGGTGAGGGTCGACAAAGCCCCCGCCACGCCGGTGGCCACCCGGCTGACCCTGAGCCAGCGGCTTGAACCGGCCACCATGGGGGAAGTGGGTGAACCGCTGATCCGGATCCTCACCCTGACCATGGAGAATGGTGACAGCGGCCAGATACAGCTTGCCCCCCTGATGGCCCATCAACTGCCAAGCGGCATACAGGCACATCCCGATGGCGAGCAACAGCAGGAGCGTTACCGAGATGGCAAGCTGCTGTTTGAGCGACAGTGGCGCCAGACTCTGGTTGTGGAGCAGAGCGGTGACTACCAGCTTCCCCCCATTGATCTGCCCTGGTTTAATACCCAAAGCGGCCGGATTGAGCAGGCCAGCCAGCCAGCCATCACGCTGACGTTTCAGGCAACGACAAATCGGCAACCTGATCAGCAGACATCGCAGGTGGCACTGCGAGAGAGCCTTTGGTGGGTCGTGCTGGCCATAACGCTGCGTGCGCTATGGCGCCACTGGCCCCGCTGGCGCGCCTTCTATCAACTGCAACGTGCCCTTGCCCAACACCAGCCGGATGCTAGTCGCAAGGCACTGATCCGATGGGCGACCTTGCGCTGGCAGGTTTCCTATTATCAATTAGGCCAGTTGCCCGACGCTGGGCATAATCGGCTCGGCAACGGGCTCGCCGCACTCGAGCGAGCCTGTTTTGCACGGCCCTCTTCTGGCCCGCCCATCGAGTGGCGCGCTCTGGCGCGATCCCTCAGGGCTGATGAAACGGCCGGTATTGCGCATCTGATTTACCTGCTGGCGCACGGGAGTTCCCGCTCCCGCCGCCACGCCCTCTGACAAGGATTGCCTATGGCACTGCTGTTTTTTAGAAAAAAACGTGCTCAGCAGCATATTGGTGGAAATGATCCGGCCACTTCGCCGGTCTCTGATCCCATGGCTGACAAACAAACCAAATTTGAAGCACTGGTTCATGCGCTGCACGGCGATCTCTACCGGTATGCCTACTGGCTGACTAGGGATCCCAACGTGGCGGAAGATCTGGTGCAAGAGACCTTCCTGCGTGCCTGGAAGGCTATCGACACCCTGCAGGATGACAAGGCGGCCAAAGGGTGGCTGATCACCATCCTCAGACGGGAGAACGCCCGCCGCTTTGAACGCAAACAGCTGGAGCTGGTGGATCTCGACGATCACCCTCAGCCCCAGCACGATGCGCTGCACAGCGAACAGGAAATGGAGAACGAGTGGTTGCACCGTCGCATCGCCCGATTGCCCGAGGAGTACCAGGAGCCACTGCTGCTGCAAGTCGTGGGAGGATTCAATGGTGAGGAGATTGCCGAGATGCTCGGCCTCAACAAGAACACCGTCATGACTCGACTGTTTCGCGCCCGCAACCAGATCAAGGAGGCGATGGAACAGAAGAACCAAGCAAGAGGACACGGACATGGATGAACTCGAATTTCGCCGCAACGCCATGACCCAGCCCAACGATCAACAAACGGACTTTCTCAAAACCGCTGAAGCAAGCCAGGCTAATCGGAACTACCTCGACGAGATGAAGCAGTTCGACAGAAGCCTCAAGCGTGCCATGCAGGTAGAGGTCCCCGCCGGACTGGCCGAGCGGATCCTGCTCAGGCAAGCCATGCTGCAAGACAGTGACGCGCCAGATGATATGCCGCCATCCCGCCCCCTTGGTACAGAGCCAGTCAAGATCCGGACATCGACATCCTGGCGCCAGATCGCCCTGGCTGCATCGGTCGCCTTCCTGCTGGGAATGAGCACCCGCTGGATCACGCTGCCAGAGACGGCTCCTGCGGCCCTCTCCCTCGCACAGGTGGCGATGGCTCATGTCTATGGCGAAGAACCCTTTATTGAAGGTGTCGATGAGCAGGTCAATCTGCATAACATCAATGCCAAGATGGAGAAGTATGGCGCCACCTTGAGCGGAATGGATGGGCTCAAGGTGACCTATGTCAATCACTGCTCGTTTTATCAGGGACCGGCCTTGCACATGGTGATCCAGGGAAAGATGGGGCCAGTCACCCTCTTTTTAGTGCCCAAACATGTGCCATTAACCCTGCAACAGGCCACCTTTGAAGATGGCACCCTCAAAGGGGAGATAGTCCAGCTCAAAGGCGCCAATATGGTACTGATTGGCGAGATGAAAGAGCCACTTGCCCCCGTTGCCAACGCCCTGCAGTCACGTCTGCAGTGGGACATTTAACATCGCAGGTTAACAACCTCAGAACCATCCTCAATAGCAGGCGGCGGTCACGAGCCGCTGCCTGTTCTCCCCCTGATTACTCCTCTTTGTCACTCATTTGCCTCAAGATTTCGAAAAATTGACAAAATTATTTTTGTGACGGAGATCGGCAATCCAGGTCAATATTCCGCCTTTAGACCGTGAAAATGATGAATTAAACAGCAGGTTAAAACAAATGATTAACACATCGATCACTTTTATGTATTCTGCTGTCACTGGTCTGATTTCTTACCTCCTACCAGATCCATAGAATCACGCCAGAATTGATTGGGAAGAAGCTGAAATAAAAACGGATTTTGTCGAGGTTTGCATTGAACGTGCAGCCAATATCGGCAAAAAAATCTGCCTACAAGAGAGAACACCATGACGACAACTATTTTCAAGAAGAGCCTGATTGCCGCCACCATCGCGCTGGCCACCGGTCAAGTCCATGCCGCGGCATTCCAGTTGAACGAGCACTCGGCCTCCGGTCTGGGTCGCGCCTATGCCGGTGAAGCAGCTATTGCCGACAACGCCTCCGTTCTGGCCCGTAACCCGGCCGCCATGACCACCTTCGACAAGATGGCAGTTTCTGTCTCCGGCACCTACATCAAACCGGATGTCGATGTGGATGGTGCTGTTTACGCTGGCGCGAACAAAATGGCTCCAGCCAGCGAAAGTGGCATTGCTCCGGCAGCCTTCGTTCCCGCCTCCTACTTTATTCAGCCGCTGAATGACCAGTGGGCTTGGGGTATTGGCATCTTCTCCAACTACGGTCTCTCCACCGAATACTCCAAAACCTTCCCGGCTGGTGCCGGTGCAGGTGATACCGAGTTGATGACCTTCAATATCAACCCGAACATTGCCTATCGCGTCAACGAACACTTCAGTGTCGGTGCTGGTATCAACGCCGTTTACGGTGCCGCCGAACTCAACCGCTATGCCGGTCTGCTGGGTCCGCTGAACCCACCTAGCCAGGGTGGCCCGCTGCCGACAGATACTCGCCTGGCTCACCTGAAAGGCGACACCTGGGGCTTTGGCTGGAACGTTGGCACTCTGTACGAAGTCAATGAGAACCATCGCTTTGCTCTGACCTACCGTTCACAGGTCGATATGAGCTTTGATGGTGACTTCCAGGGGCTCACTTCAGGGAACCGCACTGTTGATGGCAATCTGAAACTGGATCTGCCTGCACAAGCCGAGTTCGCCGGTTACCATCGCCTGAGCCCGCAGTTTGCTGTTCATTACTCTGTAAACTGGACTGACTGGAGCGCCTTCCAGGAGCTGAAAGCAACCAGCAGCCAATGTGCTGGCGGCGTATGTCTGCAAAAAGATGAGAAGTTTAAAGACTCTACTCGTTACTCAATCGGTGGTACCTGGTATATCAATCCGGCTTGGGAAGCGCGTCTGGGCTTCGCCTATGACAACACCCCGATCGAAGCTGACTACCGCAGCCTGAGCATTCCTGACTCAGACCGTATCTGGTACAGCGCCGGTGCCACCTACCATATCAACACCGATATGAGCGTTGACTTTGGTATGGCTTATCTGGACGGTAAAGAAGTTGACGTCAACGAAGGTCTGCGTAGCCACTCCGACAGCCTGCGTTGGAAAGGTACTTCCCACGGCAACGCCTTCCTGGCTTCTGCCCAGTTCAACATGAAGTTCTGATTATTGATAGAATGGAAAGAGCGCCGCCAGGCGCTCTTTTTTTATCCATAACTTAGATTTCAGCGCACACATGTAGCACACACGTGTTTATTTTTCTTTTCCAATCAAGCTATTAGAGTGCATCATCCCAGCATTTAATCTTGTTTTATCCAGATACTGGCCATTACCGTTGCCTTACTGGTCATACCATATAAAATCCTGCCTCCATTCATATGACCGATTGAACCTTCGGGTAACAGCAAGGATTTTGCCATGCATCCCATCATCAAACCGTCCGCCATCGCCCTACTGGTGATCGCGGGTCAGACCCATGCCGCCGGGTTCCAATTGGCTGAACAGTCCGCTACAGGACTGGGACGCGCCTTTGCCGGTGAGGCAGCCATCGCGGATAACGCCAGTGTACTCTCCCGCAATGCAGCAGCCATGACCCGCTTCGATCAGATGGCGCTCTCTGGCGGAGTCATCTATGTCAGTCCTGACGTCAATATTGAAGGCAACACCCGCTTGCCGACCAAAGCCGGTATCGTCACCTCCGATGCCAGTGCACACGATATCGCCGCCGCAGCCTGGGTACCCAACGCCTATCTCATCATTCCACTCAATGAGCAGTGGCGACTAGGCTTCTCGGCAACCTCTTACTACGGCCTTGGCGTCAAGATGCCGGATAACTACAGCGCGGGACACTTTGGCAATGTCTCCGATATCAAGACCATGGATCTGGGTACCTCACTCGCCTATCGCATCAATGAGATGTGGTCAATTGGTGCCGGGATCTCTGCTATTCAGGGCGAAGGCGAAGTCGGTGGCACCTTCCCTTCTCGCAACCTGATCGCAAAACATTTGCAAGGGGATGGCTGGGCATGGGGCTGGAATGTCGGCACCTTGCTGGAGTTGTCCGAACAAACCCGAATTGGCCTATCCTACCGTCACGATGTCAATTTGACACTCTCGGGTGATGCTATCGTGGGCCGACCCAATGCAGATGGCTCCGTTACCGAGATCAGAGATACCGGCAGTCTGGATCTGCCATTACCCGCCACCGCAGAACTGGCTGCATTCCATCAGCTGACTGACAAGCTGGCTCTCCACGGCAGCCTGAACTGGACCAACTGGAGCAAATTCGTTCAGTTGGAAGCTGATCTCAACAATTTGCAGAACATGCACATCAAGGACGAACACTGGGAAGATAGCTGGCGCTACGCCATCGGTATGACCTATCAGGTCACTCCCAAGTGGCAACTGCGCTCCGGTGTGGCCTATGACGCTAGCCCGGTGCCAGCCGATCGTCGTACCATCTCCATCCCAGATGCCGATCGGCTCTGGTACAGCCTAGGGATGGGGTATCAGTTCACCCCCGACCTGAGCGTGGATCTGGGGCTGACCCTGCTCGATGGCAAGAAAGTAGACGTGCATGAAAGCTTCACCCAAGGCAGCTATCAATCCCGCTTTGATGGTACCTCCGAAGGAGATGCCTGGCTGGCTGGTGCACAATTGAGCTATCTCTTCTAAATTCCTTCCCTGCAAAAAACGCTATGCCAATTATTGCCTTACTCAATAAGGTGAACACTGGCATAGTGTTCTGCAACACCATAAAATCAACCCAGTACCTTTACTGGAGCAAGGCATGTATTCCTACGTAGCAAGACAGCCGATCCTCGACAGAGACCTCAAAACTCATGCCTATGAGCTGCTCTTTCGCGATAGTCTGAATAATGTCTTCCCGAGCATCTCCTCCCAACAAGCGACGTCACGCCTGGTGGTCGAACAGTTCCTGCAACAAAATATCGATCAGCTCTTGGGCGGCCGCCCCTGCTTTATCAACTTCCCCCACTCACTGCTGCTGGAGGGATTGGCAGAGTGCCTGCCGCCCGAAAAAGTGGTGATTGAGATCCTGGAAGATTCCCCACCGGATGATGCCCTGCTGGAAAAGGTGAAACAGTTGCACAAGCTGGGATATCAACTGGCACTCGATGACTTCACCATGTCGCCGGATTGGGAGCGCTTCCTCCCCTTTATCCACATCATCAAGTTTGATCTGCGTGCCACCCCCCTGATGCAGATCAAAGTGTTTATCCAGCGGCATCAGACGCTGGGGCTCACCTATCTGGCGGAAAAAGTAGAGGACAAGGCGGAGTTCGAGCGGGTCAAACAGCTGGGGATCCAGCTGTTCCAGGGCTTTTTCTTCAGTCGACCCGAGATGGTCAAGCAAGCCACCATGGAGCCAGCGCAAGTCGTGGTGATGCAGTTGCTCAACGTAGTCAACGAGGCAGAGCCTGATATCAACAAGATTGAGCAGCTACTCGGTCAGGATATCTCCCTCTCCCTCAAGCTGCTGCGCTATGTCAACCATCTCAAAGGTCACACCAACCCTATTTCGTCATTTCGCCAGGCTGCCATCTATCTGGGCAACACCCAGCTAAAGCGCTTTGTCTCGCTGGTGGCTGCGACCAGCGCGGGCAAGGGCAAGAGCGCCGAGCTCTACCAGATGTCGATGATCCGTGCCCGCTTCTGTGAGCTGCTGGCCCATGCCCACGCCCCGAGCCAGCAGGCACAACAGGCCTTTATCACCGGTCTCTTCTCCCTGCTGGATGTACTGATGGAGCAGCCGATGGACAAGCTGCTCGGCACTATCCCTCTTATCGACGATATTCGGCTGGCGCTGCTGGAGCGAAAAGGCAATCTGGGTTTCTACCTCGCGTTTTGTGAAGATTACGAGAGCGCCAACTGGTCACGGGTAACGGCCAGAACAGCCCGCCTGGGGCTGAGCGAGGATAAGGTGAGTCACCTCTATCTGGCCGCCACCACCTGGGTCACGGAACAACTACTGGCGATGGAAGCCACCAATTAATTCGCCTCATCATTCACTTCGACCGCGATAGCGGTCGCCTCCCCGCCCCCGATACAGAGCGCGGCCACGCCTCGCCGCAAACCCCGTTGCCGCAGCGCGGCAATCAGCGTCACCAGAATGCGTGCGCCACTCGCCCCCAGCGGATGACCGAGTGCACAGGCCCCTCCATGCACATTGACCTTGTGATGAGGGATGCCGACACCGCTCATGGCCAGCATGGTGACCATGGCAAAGGCCTCGTTGATCTCAAAGAGATCCACCTCTTCCACCGACCATGCCAGACGCGACAGCAAGCGTGAAATGGCGCCAATGGGTGCAGAGGTAAACTCGGCGGGCAATGCCGCGTGGCTCTGATATCCGACGATCCTTGCCAGCACTGGTACCTGCCAAGCTTGCGCCGTGGCGCCATCCATCAATATCAGCGCAGCCGCACCATCCGAGATGGAGCTCGAATTGGCCGCCGTAATAGTGCCCTCCTTGCCAAAGGCAGGCTTCAGGGTCGGGATCTTCTCCGGTCTGCCCTTGCCGGGTTGTTCGTCTTCAGCCAGCAACAAGCACTCACCGCGATAGACGCTTGTCAGCTCGGACACAAACGCACCGGCGTGCTGCGCATCGCGGGCCCGCTGCAATGATGCCAAGGCAAACTCATCCATGGCACTGCGGGTCAAACCGGCCAGATCGGCGCTGCGCTGGGCATGTACCCCCATCAGCTGGCCATCATAGGCATCTTGCAAACCGTCGAGGAAGAGGTGGTCCAGCACCTTTTGATGCCCCATCCGAAAGCCGCTACGGGCGTTATCCAGCAGATAGGGGGCACGGCTCATGCTCTCCACCCCCCCCGCGACCACTACCCTGTTGTCACCAAGGCGGATGGTATCCGCCGCCAACATCACTGCTTTCATGCCGGATCCGCACACCTTGTTGACCGTAGTAGCGGGCACACTATCTGGCAACCCTGCTTTCAACAACGCCTGCCGGGCTGGCGCTTGCCCCACGCCCGCCGCCAGCACATTGCCCATAAACACTTCATCGACCTGCTCGGGAACAAGCCCGCTTTGCTGCAGTGCCGCCTCGATGGCACAGGCGCCCAACTCAGGCGCAGTCACCTCTGCCAATGCCCCCTGAAACGCCCCCATCGGAGTCCGTTTTGCCGCCACAATTGCAATATCCATTTGCCTGCCTCTGTTTGTTACATGGCCATAACATAGGGGTTCTGACGCGATGGAACAAGAGTTGCAGTGCAGTTTACGTTTAGGTAAGGTGCAGACAGGATTTAGTTCGCCAAGAAGTCTGTATGAACAACAAGGATGAAGGACGGCGCTTCAGCATCAGTGAGCTGGCCCGGGAATTTGATATTACGACGCGCAGTATCCGTTTCTACGAGGATCAGGGGTTGCTCAATCCCGCCCGAGAGGGACAAACCCGCATTTACAGCAAGCAGGATCGGGTTCGCCTCAAGCTCACCCTGCGCGGCAAGCGGCTCGGATTCAGCCTCGCCGAGATCCGCGAGCTGTTTGATCTCTATGATGCCGACAAGAGCAGCCGCACCCAGTTACAGACCATGCTGGGACTGGTTGAGGAAAAACGGGAGACACTGCAACAGCAGATGGAAGATATCAGGATGGTACTGCTGGAGCTTGATGCCGCCGAGCAGCGCTGCCAACAGGCCCTTAGCCAGCTGGGATAACCGCCTCGTTGGCTTATCAGGTAAGTCCTTTCAGCCCGCTCACAAGATGCCAGATAGCAAAAAGCCACTCCTAAGAGCGGCTTTTCTTCAACCTGATGGTTCGCTATTAAACGCGAACGAAGTCCAGGTGGATCAGCTTGTAACGTACCGGGTGACGCTGGATAGCTTTCACTTTTACGTTAACTTCTTCACCGTTGATAACCAGAGTCAGTACAGACTCATAAAATTCCGGCTTCTCTTGAGCCAGGATCATTTTCTTGTGGTCAACAGTGATGGACAGGGCTTCTTTGCCTGCACCGTAAACGATGGCAGGAACTTGGTCAGCTTGACGCAGGCGGCGGCTCGCACCTTTCCCCAGGTCAGAACGGACTTCAGCTTGGAATACGAAAGACATAGTATGTATCTCTTTTGGATGAATTTATGGTGCTAACTGCGACCGGTCAGCACCTCGCAAAACGAGCGCGAATACTACCACGGGCCAAATTCGGATACAAGGTACCGACTCGGCATTTAGCGCCCCTGCTCCAACCGGGCGAACTGCTGCTGACGCTGGGCCGGGCTCAGGGCATCAAACCGCGCCAGGGTCTCGGCGCGCGGGCAGTAGAGTCCCTCACCCGTTCTGACCCGAATGCTCTTGCCAAGCCGCGGCTGGTTCTCTGCCACCAGCGCCAGCAAATAGCTGTAGGTATCTGCTCCCCGAGCGCTGGATAATTGGTTCGCTATACGCCACAGGGTCTCCCCTGCGGCGACCTGATGACACACAGTTTGTGGACCGCCGACCGCAGGAGCCGAGAGGGTAAGCATGGCGTCACTGCCTGCGGATAAGCTAGCCGTGTGGCTGGCGAGCGCCATATGGTCGCTCGCTACTCCCTCATATCCTTGGGCACCACTCATCCCCGCTGTGCGAAAGGTCACCCCCAGCTGAGCGAGCAGAGGTTCGCTCTCGTCGGGGTCGCTGGGCATATCAACACCACCGAACGCGTCTTGGGGTGTGCGGAACTCGGCAATAAAGGGCGCGACAGGTTGCGCGTGATAAGCAGGGAACTCACGCCCCTGCTGCACGATTGCACCAGCCGCAACAGCCTGCCCGGGGACAACCCCGTAAGCCATCTCGTCGATGCGCCGCAGCCTTGCCAGATAGGTTTTGGAGAGCTGCGCCTCCCCCTCGAACAGATCGAAAGGGGGGACCAGCCGGGCGGGAAAGAGGATCTGCCAGCGACCGTGCTTCTGCTTTTGGGCCAGCGGCGGAAACTGATTGCCACGCCAGGCCACAAACATCGCAGGCGGCGTGCGCGCCAGCGGGTAATATTCCGGGTTCAACTGCACCCAGGTTTGTTCCGCGATGGGTTGATAACCGCTGATCACCACCTGCGCCACACTCAACCAGATCCCCAGCATCCTTGCCTCCCTGACTTGCGGTTTGAAGGGAGCCAACTGACTGGCAACCCCTTCTCATCACGCGCTATCGTGCTGTTAAAACAGTTAGATAGCAGCTTAGCACTGAGCGATGGCGTTAAGCACCCGTTTATCGGAGACCGGATAAGGGGTTCCCAGATTCTGGGCAAAGAAGGATACCCGCAGCTCCTCGATCATCCAGCGAATATTGGCCACCTCGGTCGGCACCAGCTGGGATTTGGGGATCTTGGCCAGCAGCGCCTTGTACTCCGACTCCACGCTGTGCACTTTGAGCATGTAGACCCGATCCCGGTTGGGATCGATGGCGAGCTTCTCCAGGCGTCGTTCGATGGCGCGCAGATAGCGCAGCAAATCAGGCAACCGCTGCCAGCCGGTCTCGGTGACAAAACCTTTGTGAATAAGGTTGCCGAGCTGCTGCTGGATATCCGACATGGCAAAAGCGGTGTCGAGCTGCATCTTGCCCTTGAGCCGTTTCTTGATCTCATGGGAGAGCGTCAGTACGGCCTCCACCTGCTTGGCTACCTCCACCACCGCATCGTTGAGCTCGGCACGGACAAACTCTTTGAGCGCCTCGAAACCGGCCTCGTCCCAAGCCAGTCCGCCATGCTGCTCAATCAGCTTGTCGCAGCCGCAGGCGATGCAGTCGTCAATCAGTTCAGCCACCTTGCCAAACGGGTTGAAATAGAGCCCCAGCTTGGCCTTGTTGGGCAGCTTCTCCTGCAGATACTTGATAGGTGATGGCACGTTGAGCAGCACCAGCCGGCGCTGGCCCGCCCACATCAGCTGCTGCTGCACCACAGGGCTCTCCACCAACTGGATGGCGACCGAATCTTTCTCGTCTACCAATGCCGGATAGGCTTTCACCTCGAAGCCGCCGCGCTTCTGGCTGTACTCCTGCGGCAGCTCGCCAAAGCTCCACAGGGTGAGGCCGGACTGTTCGATGTCATCGTCCGCCACTTGCGACAGGGTCTCCTGCACCTTGCCGCGCAGCGACTCTTTCAATGCCTCCAGGTCTTTCCCTTCAGCCACCTTCTTGTGCTTGTCATCCACCACCCGGAAGGTGAGTTTGAGGTGATCGGGCACCGCAGCCCAGTCCCAGGATTCGCGAGGTACGGTGACGCCGGTCATGCGGCGCAGCTGACGTTCCATCTCGTCCAGCAGCGACCCCTGTTCGGGGTTGATGCTGGCTAGCAGCGACCCCTGTTCGGGGTTGATGCTGGCTAGCAGCGCATCGGCATAGTTGGGGGCCGGTACGAAGTTCTTGCGCATCAGCTTTGGCATCGACTTGATGAGAGCCACCAACAGCTCATGACGCAGCCCGGGGATCAGCCACTCGAACCCCTTCACCTCCACCTGATTCAGGAGCGGCAGCGGAATATGCAGGGTCACGCCATCGGCGGCCTCCCCCGGCTCGAACTGATAGGTCAACTTGAGCTTGAGGCGCCCCTGCTGCCAGAAGTTGGGGTAGTCGAAATCGCTGATGTGGGCAGCATCCCCCTTCATCAGCATCTCTTTTTCGAAGTTGAGCAGCTCGGCGTCCTGCTTTTGCGCCTCTTTCCACCACTTGTCGAAGTGACGGGCGGAGATCACCTCCTCCGGCAAGCGAGCATCGTAGAAGCGGAACAGATCCTCGTCATCCACCAGAATGTCGCGACGACGGGATTTGTGCTCCAGCGCCTCTACCTCGGCCAGGAGCTTGCGATTATCGCTGAAGAAACGGTGGCGGGTCTCGAAATCCCCTTCCACCAGGGCGCGGCGGATAAACAGCTCACGACACAGCGCCGGATCGAGGCGACTGAAGTTGATGGTGCGCTCATTAACCAGCGTCAGGCCATACAGCGTCACCTTCTCCTTGGCCATCACAGCGCCGTTTTTCTTCGACCAGTGAGGATCGCTATGGTGCAACTTGATGAGATGGCCCGCCAGCGGCTCCACCCACTCGGGTTCAATCTTGGCGTTGATGCGGGCGAAGAGGCGCGAGGTTTCCACCAATTCTGCGGCCATCACCCACTTGGGCGGCTTCTTGAACAGACCCGAGGCCGGGAAGAGGTGGAAGCGGCCGTTGCGGGCGCCGAGAAACTCCGGTTTTTCCAGATCCTTGTTGCCGATATGGCTCAAGAGGCCGGTCAGCAGCGCGCAGTGCACCGTCTTGAAATCTGCCGGTTCATGGTTGGCTTTAAAACCAAGCTCCTTGACTGTCTGACGCAGCTGGAAGTGAATGTCCTGCCACTCGCGCACCCGCAGGTAGGAGAGAAACTCCTTCTGGCACATGCGGCGGAACGGGTTGCTGCCAAGGGCATCCTGCTGCTCTTTCAGGTAGTTCCACAGATTGACGAAGGCGAGGAAATCGGAATCCTTGTCTTCAAAACGTCTGTGCTGCTCATCGGCGGCCTGCTTCTTCTCCATGGGCCGCTCGCGGGGATCCTGAATGCTGAGGGCCGCAGTGATCACCATCACCTCGCTCAGGCAGCCAGTCTGCGCCGCGCTGATCACCATCTTCGCCAGACGCGGATCAAGAGGGATGCGCGAGAGCTGGCGACCGGTCTCGGTCAGCTGCAGCTTGGCTTCGCGATCGCCGGTGGCGGGCAGCTCGCGCACCGCCTCCAGCTCTTTCAAGAGGGTCAGGCCATCCTTGATATGGCGCGACTCAGGCGGCTCGACGAACGGGAAGGCCTCCATGTTGCCAAGGCCGAGCGCCAGCATCTGCAGGATGACGGAGGCCAGGTTGGTGCGCAGGATCTCGGGGTCAGTAAAGGCGGGACGGCTATTGAAATCCTCCTCCGAGTAGAGGCGGATACAGATACCATCCGCCACCCGACCGCAACGCCCTTTACGCTGGTTGGCACTGGCCTGGGAGACCGGTTCGATGGGCAGGCGCTGCACCTTGGTGCGCCAGGAGTAACGGCTGATGCGGGCGGTACCCGGATCGATGACGTAACGAATGCCCGGCACCGTCAGCGAGGTCTCCGCCACGTTGGTGGCCAGCACGATGCGCCGTCCGGCGTGTTGCTGGAACACCTTGTTCTGCTCGGCGTTGGAGAGGCGGGCGTAGAGCGGCAGCACCTCGGTATCGCGCAGGTTGAGCTTGCGCAGGGCATCGGCAGTATCGCGGATCTCCCGCTCGCCATTCATGAAGATAAGGATATCCCCCAACCCTTCGCGGGCCAGCTCCTCCACCGCATCGAAGATCCCCTGCAACTCATCGCGCTCTTCCAGCCCTTCACTTTTATCACTGGTGAGCGGACGGTAGCGCACCTCCACCGGATAGGTGCGACCGGAGACCTCGATCACCGGCGCCTTGTTGAAATGGCGGGAGAAACGTTGCGGGTCGATGGTGGCCGAGGTGATGATCACCTTGAGGTCGGGGCGTTTTGGCAGCAGCTGTTTCAGATAACCCAGAATGAAGTCGATGTTGAGGCTGCGCTCGTGGGCCTCATCGATAATGATGGTGTCGTACTGGGTCAGCATCCGGTCGTTCTGGATCTCCGCCAGCAGGATACCGTCGGTCATCAGCTTGATGTGGGTCTGCTCGCTCACCTGATCGGTAAAGCGAACCTTGTAACCCACGTAGTGGCCAAGCTCGGACTCCATCTCCTCGGCAATACGGGCCGCGACAGTGCGGGCCGCCAGACGGCGCGGCTGAGTGTGGCCGATAAAGCCCTTCACCCCACGCCCGAGCGCCAGACAGATCTTGGGGATCTGGGTGGTCTTGCCCGAGCCGGTTTCCCCGGCGATGATCACTACTTGATGCTCTGCAATGGCTTTAGCGATCTCCGCCTGCTTCTGACTGACCGGCAGATTGTCCGGATAGGTGACCTTGGGCACTCCGGCCAGACGGGTTTGATAACGCGCTTGCGCGGCATCCAGATCGGCAGCGATGGTCTCCAGCACGGCGGCCTGTTTGCCTTCAGGCAGCTTCTTGACCCCGTGCAGACGGCTGGAAAGGCGGCGGGCGTCGAGGTTCATGCAGGCAGAGAGACGGCGGCGCAGCGCCTCGATAGAGAGAGACAAGGTACGAATTCCTTAAATAGGTGCCCAGAGGGGCCATATCGATAAGCTGCGAGCGATCCTAAAGAGCGAGCGGGAACGGTGCAAGCCTTAACATAGCGTTATATATGGGAAGACTGAGAGATTGGCCGATCCTCAAACATTACAAAACAATCATTGTAAGATGGCATAACATGAATAAATCGCAGCATATGAAATAGCCAAGGCAAGCCGAAGCTTGCCTTGGGAGAGAGAAAAACAGGATTAACCGTGGGTGTGATGGACAAAACAGGTGGTGAGCTGGGCGTGAATGGCCTGCATGACATTGTGACGATTGATGACACCGAGCAGACGCCCCTCCTCCACTACCGGATAGATCTTCGGCTTTTGCCCCATCATCATCTCTGCCAGACTCAAAATGCTGGTATCGGGACCCACCGACAACACCTCCTTGCGCATCACATCCTTGACCTGCGCCACCTGTTCGCAGTGATAGGCTTCCTTAAGCAGCACTGCGATGCAATCCTGCTCGGAGATCCAGCCAATCAGATGGCCCTGCCCATCCACAACAGGTCCACCGAGCTGATGACTGTTCAGAAATTTCTCGACCGCAGCTTGCACCATCATGTCGGCAGTGAAGGTGATGGGTCTGCTCTGCATATAATCCTTGGCTTTTAGCGATTCCATATCTGCTCCCCTACGGTAGTCCATCAAGCTGGCGTCTTGTGCGCCGGTACCGGCACCATGCTCGGCTTGTTCCAAGCATAGCTGGCTCCCGGCAGTATGAGTCAGCGGCCAGCCTCTCCCTCAATTGATGGCATGATCCGGTTCGCGATCCGGAATGGCTGCCATCATCATCTGCGGCAGGTGATCGGCCAGCACCGCCACCACAGCGGGATCGACCCGCCCCTGATCCGCCAGTTGCTGCATAAAGGTCAATGCGTCACGGGCAGGCAGACCGCGCCGATAAGGTCTGTCCTGCACCATTGCCTGAAAAATATCAGCGACCCGCAGGATCCGCGCTTCGAGCGCCATGGCGGATGCCGGCAGGTGGAACGGATAGCCCTCCCCATCAGGCTCCTCATGGTGATAGGCCGCCCAACAGGCAATCTCCTCAAACCCTTCGATATGACGCAGGATCTGGTAAGTCTCGAAGCTGTGGGTATTGATGATGGCCCGCTCCTCTTTCGTCAGGCTGGCAGGCTTGTCGAGGATCTCGTCCGGCACCCTGAGCTTGCCCAGATCATGCAACAAACCGGCAATCTCCAGCATGTCACAATGGATGGCACTGACTCCCATCTGCTCGGCCAATGCCCGAGACAACCTGCTCACACCGAGTGAATGCGTCATCGTGAATGGGCTTTTGGCGTCAACAATGCCGGAGAAGATCTGCGCCAGTGCTTTTAGCTCCCCGTTGAAGGTCAGGCAAGGCTCCCGCACCTGCAGCATCTCCAGCATGTAATCATTGATGGAGCGAGCTTCCAGCTGCAGCCAGAATGCCTCAGAGCGAGACGCCTTGAGGAAGGCATCCACCAGCTCGGGGGCAAAGAACTCGTCACGGAACTCCTGCAGGCGTGCGCGGATCTCGTTGGTATGCATCAACAATGAACCATCGCCATAGTAGGGTGCCGCCAACGCATCGCAGCGATCCACCAGAAAGATAAGATTGGCCTGACGGGCTACATTGGGGTCCACATCGGCCATCTCGCGCAACAGGTGCCAGTGGGTATGGTGATAACGGATAGGCAGGGCCAGCGGGGCCAGTAAACGGAAATCCTTGAGCAGCTGATATCCCACCTCGCAGTGGCGCTGGGAGGACTCCCAATCGAACTCGCTGACCAGATGGTGATGGGTGATGGTCGAGGAGACACCGATATCATGCAGCACCCCCAACTCGAACAGCAGACAGCGTTCGGCCTCACTCATCCCCAGCTCCCGGCTGCACTCGGCAGCCATAATCCCGACCCGTTTACCGTGGGCCACATCGCCAATGCCCACCAGATCCAGCGAGGCTGACAGGGCATACACCACCTGCCTTAGATCCACTTGCAATGAAAAGGGGGCTGCGCCCTGCGCTCTGTCCATGATCCGGGTCCCATGCGATGTTGTTGTATCAAACTGGCGCTGTTTTATGCTTCGCCTTCTATCAACTTAGTCAATAGTCGAGCCTTTTACCTTGTTTTTATAGGCATTTATGACCCTGGCACCTTGAATAGACAAAGATCACAGCTGGATTTATTTGGCCACTCCCATTCAAGTCATATGTATCCGTTCAAAAATATGGGAGCAGGCTTTTTAAATCTCGCGATGACATTGTGAGCAGTTTTAAAAATTCATATCTAAGCGAAACAATCAACACCCCAACTTTACTTAATTATGACTTAATCAGAATTAAAGAGTGCTCGGCTTGCCAGTAAGAGTTTTGAATAAAGGCACACCACAACGCCCATAACTGCCACCATCCCCAAATTAATTAACCAAACTGTGAATTCCATCACCCATTTATTCGTCTTGTCGCCATCGATAGCGGTAGACACCTCCGCCTTCTGGATACAGCTTCCCATGCTCGCTCCAGCCCACCCGATAGCCTGCGACCGAAAGGTTGGAGAAAAAATAACGGATAACCAGCGGTTATATTCGCTATAAGGCGACAGGGATAAACGGGATTTATAGAGTGAAACTGTTGAAAGCTGATTTCCAAGCTGCGGTTAACACAGGCTATTCAGGTCATATCACTCTTTGCAGGTCATAACGACAGCGATAAAGGGGAATGTGCCCATCCGGGTATTCCATCCCCTCCAACAGCCTGCACGGGATGATATTTCCACCGCGTTAAACGCACGCTGCTTTCATCGCCCATTTTGTGTACCAATTCGCATCAGATTAGGAGTGGAGCCAATAATGGCCATTCAAATAAACAAAATAGCCATGAGCCTTGCCTTAATGGCCACCGCTGGTAGTGCCACAGCAGCCGCCAAGCCCAATATTCTTGCCATCATGGGCGATGACATCGGCTACTGGAACATCAGTGCCTACAACCAGGGGATGATGGGCTACCAGACCCCGAACCTGGACAGAATCGCCAATGAAGGTGCCCTCTTTACCGATCACTACGGTCAGCAATCCTGCACCGCCGGCCGCGCCGCCTTCATTACCGGTGAAGAGCCATTCCGTACCGGTCTGCTGACCATCGGCATGCCCGGATCCACCCACGGCATTCCGGATTGGGCACCCACCATCGGTGATCTGCTCAAAGAGCAGGGTTACATGACGGCTCAGTTCGGCAAGAACCATTTGGGCGATCAGAACCAGCATCTACCGACCAAGCACGGTTTCGACGAGTTCTTCGGCAACCTCTACCACCTCAATGCAGAAGAAGAACCAGAAACCTACTACTACCCGAAAGATCCGGAGTTCAAGAAGAAGTTCGGCCCACGCGGCGTCATCAAATCTTCTGCCGACGGCAAGATTGAAGATACCGGCCCCATGACCCGCAAGCGCATGGAGCATGCTGACGAAGAGTTCCTCGAGTCCTCGCTGGCGTTCATGGAGAAAGCAGTCAAGGCCAAGAAGCCCTTCTTCATCTGGCACAACGCCACCCGCATGCATGTCTGGACCCGTCTGCAAGAGAAGTATCAGGGTAAATCCGGCGTCAGCATCTATGCCGATGGCATGCTGGAACACGATGATCAGGTGGGGATCCTGCTCGACAAACTGGACGAGCTGGGGGTCGCTGACAACACCATCGTGATCTACACCACTGACAACGGCGCCGAGACCGTCAGCTGGCCGGATGGCGGCACCACACCCTTCTATGGCGAAAAAGGCACCACATGGGAGGGCGGGATGCGGGTTCCGCAACTGGTTCGCTGGCCGGGTGTGATCAAGCC
>NZ_QAJD01000054.1:7013-12689 GCF_003061465.1 Aeromonas sp. HMWF017 | reverse complement strand
GATAGTGCCGGGGCGGGGGGTAACAAGAAACAGCTGACCGCTGGGGGTGTGTTCGGGGATGGTCGGGCCGTAGCGCAAGAGCTGGCCCAAGGTCGCTCGCTCGGGGGGAGAGAGGGGGCTTGTCAGCTCGGCAAAGTGCACATACTCGGCATAGACATCCTCTATCTCTACTCCGCTCTCTACTCCACTCTCGTTTCTCATCTGTGCGAAGCGTTGCAGCAGTTTTTGGACACGAAAATCAGACAGTGCTGGGGCACCACGCAAGATATCCATATGACCTTTCTCACCAAGTTTTAAAGTGGGGGGGAATTGAGACGCGCGTATTATAGGGATCTGGCTCACAGCGGACAAACGTTTTTCTCACTTCGTGCAGTGTGACTCTGCGCACACTCTCTGGTATAAAGGTGCCTCTTTTTTGACAAATGCCGATTTTTTCAACAAAGGTACTCACCTACTTGCGCTGCATTTTTCGACTGTTTATCGGGCTGTTGTTGACGCTGACACTGGTTGGCTGCGACTTCTATAGCCCCTCCAGCCAGCTGGAGCAGATCCGCCAGCGAGGCGAGATCCGGGTTGGCACCATCTATGGTCCCACCTCTTATTACCAGCGTGACGACCTCGCCCAGGGGTTCGATTACGAGCTGGCGCAAAATTATGCCGACTGGTTGGGGGTGAAACTCACCATCATCCCGGTCGACACCACTGACCAACTGGTCACCCTGCTGAAAAAGGGCAAACTCGATCTGGCGGCTGCCGCCATCATGGTCACCCCCGAACGGCGCGAGCTGTTTCGCTTCGGCCCGGGCTTCTACCAGGTCTCCCCCAAACTGGTCTACCGCAACGGCAAACCCAAGCCTGCCTCGTTAAACGATATCAAGGGCAAACTGGTCGTTGCCGCCGGCTCCACCGGTGAAGATCTGCTCAAAGAGATGAGCAAAGAGAATCCGAAACTAGCCTGGAGCACCAGCGACAACGCCGATGTGGAGGAGCTGCTCAAGCAGGTGGTGGATGGCAAGATTGACTACACGGTGGTGCAGGATACCGTGCTGGCCCGTACCCAGCGCTACTACCCGGAGCTCACCGAGGGGCTGACCTTGGCCCAGAAGCAGACCGTTGCCTGGGCCATGAGCAAGCTGCCCGATGACAGCCTCTATGCCAGCGTGATCGACTTCTTCGGTCAGCGCTTTATGGATGGTGCCATCGCCAAACTGGACGAGAAGTACTTCGGTCATGTGCAAAACTTCGACTTTGTCGATACCCGTACCTTCCTCAAACGCGCCAAGAGCCTGCTGCCCAAGTACCAGCCGCTGTTCCAGACTCACGCCAAGAATATCGACTGGCGTCTGCTCGCCGCCATCAGCTATCAGGAGTCCCACTGGGACCCGCAGGCCCGCTCCTACACCGGCGTGCGCGGCATGATGATGCTGACCGAGCCCACAGCCAAGGCGATGGGAGTCAACGACCGGCTTCATCCGGAAGAGAGCATCAAGGGTGGCTCCCTCTATCTGCAACAGATGATGGAGAAGGTGCCGGATTCGGTGCCCGATGACGAGAAGGTGTGGTTTGCCCTCACCGCCTACAACATAGGTTACGGCCACATGATGGACGCCCGCCGCCTGACCAAAGAGCTCGGCAAGAATCCTGACGCCTGGAGCGACGTGAAAGAGGTGCTGCCGCTGCTGCAGCAAGCGCGCTGGCACCGCAAGGTGCGTTATGGCTATGCCCGTGGCAGCGAGGCGCGCAACTATGTCAACAACGTGCGCCAGTATTACCAGAGTCTGCTCTGGCTCGACAACGAGCAGCAGAAGGCACATCAGCGGGAGAGTCTCGACAACGACAGCGAACCCGAGCTGGCCGAGCGCCCCACCGCCATTGTCGAAGTGGTCAATCAGATCACCATGCGCTAACCAGCCACTATTCGGCTGTTTTCACGCAAACTTCTCTGTTACCATCGATTCACATCGGAGCCTATCCGAAATCGCATTGTTTTCATTATGTTGAGAGATTAAATAACAGCAATTTCGGATGGGCTCCATCAATGACCCAAGGCCGGGATGGCCAACTGAGTTGGGAGGAGACCAAGATGCAAAAACGTAGAAAAATCAGTCTGGTCAGAAAAGCGAAGTGCAGCTGGAGCCCCAGACGCAAACTCAAGCTTAATGACATCAAGCGCAACCTGTGGCGCAGAAATCGATCCTATACCCTGCTTATTGCAGAGCACACAGCATAAACCCGGCATTCGCCGGGTTTTTTTATCTTCTTTCTCACTTGAATATCGTCTTACACCAGCGCCGCCTTGAACTGTACCGACCGCTTGGAGATCAGCGAGTTGCAGTGGTTGCAGAAGTAATCCACCGCGCCGCACGCCTTGAGACGCTCCAGCTCCTGCTGGCAGGTGGGGCAGATGGCCGTAACGTGAACAGCGGTCCGGCACTGGCCACAGGTTTGCTCCTTGCTGCGGGTATCCAGTTCAGCCTGGCATGATGGACAAAGCAGGGCTTCCATAGTCGACTCCTCGAAAAGTGGATCTGCCATGGTCTTATTCCATGGCAGATCCCCCTCCCCTTATTCCTCACCTTAACATGGCGAGGATAACAAAGCGGCTGCCGGTGAGGGCAGCCGCAAGGACTTATTTCTTCTTCATTTTCAGCAGGCGTTTGCGCTGACGTTCCTGACTCAGGGTCATGGTGTTCTTCTTGCCTTCAAACGGGTTGACCGACTCCTGGAACTCGACCCGGATCGGCGAGCCCATGATCTTGAGGGACTTGCGGAAGTAGTTGATCAGATACCGCTTGTAGGAGTCCGGCAAGTCGTTCAGCTGATTGCCGTGGATCACGATGCGCGGCGGGTTGTAGCCACCGGCGTGAGCATACTTGAGCTTGACGCGGCGACCATTGACCATCGGCGGCTGGTGATCTTCCTGCGCCATCTGCATGATGCGGGTCAGCATGGCCGTGCTGGTACGACGGGTGGCGGACTGGTAAGCCTCCTGAATGGATTCAAACAGATGGCCGACACCGCTACCGTGCAGGGCGGAGATGAAGTGGACGCGAGCGAAGTCGATGAAGCCCAAGCGACGATCCAGCTCGTTCTTCACATCCTCTTTCACCTTCTGATCCAGACCATCCCACTTGTTCACCACCAGCACCACGGAGCGACCGGCGTGGAGCACATAGCCAAGGATGCTCAAGTCCTGATCGGTGATGGTCTCCTGGGCGTCGATCACCAGCAGGCAGACGTTGGCATCTTCGATGGCCTTCAGGGTTTTGATAACGGAGAACTTCTCCACCGTCTCGTGAACCTTGCCACGACGACGCACACCGGCGGTGTCGATGACCACATACTTCTGCTCGTCACGCTCCATCGGAATGTAAACGGAGTCACGAGTGGTGCCGGGCATGTCATAGACGATGACCCGATCTTCACCCAACATGCGGTTGGTCAGGGTAGATTTACCGACGTTGGGACGACCAACGATGGCGAACTTGATGGGCAGGTCGGCGAACGGGGTCTCCTTGGTGTCCTCTTTGGTATCGAGTTCACCGGCAGCCACCATGCGCAGCAGGGCTTCTTCGTCGAAGTCCTCCTCTTCCTCATCCTGCGCATCTTCATCGGTAGTGGCGTCGACCAGGGTCTCCAGATGGGGAGCCAGGGCCAGTTCCAGCAGGCTCAGCACGCCACGACCGTGGGCGGCCGCGATCTGGTAAACCTCGCCCAGCGCCAGACCGTAGAACTCGGAGACCGCGGAATCACCGTCGATACCGTCGGTCTTGTTAGCCACCAGAAATACCTTCTTGTGGGCCTTGCGCAAGTGCTCGGCGATGGCTTGATCCGCTGCGGTCAGACCGGCACGGGCATCCACCATGAACAGCACGACGTCCGCTTCTTCGATGGCCAGCAGGGATTGCTCGGCCATCTTCAGCTCGATCCCCTCTTCGGTGCCATCGATACCGCCGGTATCGACCACGATAAATTCCAGCTCGCCCAACTTCGCCTGACCGTATTTACGGTCCCGGGTCAGACCGGGAAAATCGGCAACCAGGGCATCCCGAGTACGGGTCAAGCGGTTAAACAGGGTGGATTTCCCCACGTTGGGGCGGCCCACCAGGGCTACTACAGGAGTCATAAAAGCCTCATTCTCAAGACGACAAAGGCTCCGGGTCCGAAGACCAGGAGCCGGATATTCACATTATCGGACGATCAAGGACGCTTGAGGGCGTACAACTTGCCGTCACGGCTCTGCACATACAGGGTCTCGCCATCCACCAGCGGGGCGGCGTAGAGACCACTGCTATCGAGCTGCTGCATCGCCTTGATGGTACCGTCGGTACGATCAAGCCAATACAGGTATCCTTCCACATCACCCACCACCACATAGTCACCGAAGATGACAGGTGCAGTGACGGTACGATTTTCCAGCTGGGTGTTTGACCACAGCTCCAGACCGTTGCGACGGTCGATGGCAAACAGGTGGCTGCGACTGTCGGTCAGCACGATGGCATTACCGGTCATCGCCAGATCACGATAGCCGGAATATTTTCGCTTCCACACTTCATCGCCAGTCATCAGCTTGCGCGCCATCAGCTGACCGTTGTAGGCGATGGCGTAGAGCTCATCACCGGCAATCAGCGGGCTGGCGTCGACGTCAACCATGCGGTCCAGCTCGGTGGCACCGCGCGGATCAGCCACCTTGGACTGGCGCACAGGCTGGCCGTTGCTCAGCAGGGCGATGCCCACCTTGCCATCAGCACGACCGTAAATCACGGCGCCGTTGGTGATCACCGGTGCACCGGCACTGCGCAGGGTCAGCGGCGGCTGCTCTTCGGAGAGCGACCACTGCATCTTGCCTTCATCAGTGTCGAGGGCGATCAGGCGACCGGAGGTGGTCAACACCACCACGCGGCCATCTTCCACCGCGGGGCTCGCAACCACTTCGCCGGGCACATTGGTCTGCCAGAGCACTTCACCGTTCTCTTCGTTCAGGGCATAGACCACCCCGTTCTCGGAACCGAGGAACAGCTTGCCGTAACGAGAAACCAGGCCGCCGGAGAGGCGGGCGCTGCGCTTGTCGGCATTGACCGGCAGGTCAGCCAGATCGACAGTCCAGAGGCGATCGCCACTGGCACGGTCAAAGGCGCTGACATCGCCGTCGCGGGCCGCCGCGTAGATGCGATCCTCTTCCACCACCGGCTTGAGCTGGGAGTAGAAGTCACCGATGCCATCACCCACAGTGGATGACCATGCGGTGTCGGCAGTGAAGGCAGATTCAACCTTGGGCAGCGGCGCCATCGGGTTGAGATCCTCTTCGGAACTGAACAGGGAGCAACCCTGCAGAGCGAAGGAGACCGCAGCCCCCAGCGCCACCATCTTGAATAGATTACGCATCCGGTGCCTCACCAGTCGCAACGGCCGGCAGGGCCAGATCGTCCATTTTCAGCTTGAGCTCGGCGCTACCCTGCAGGCCGCCGGCATCCGCCGCCGCCTGATAGGCATCACGAGCCTCTTCGGTCTTGCCCTGCTTTTGCAGCACATCACCACGGGCTTCGGCTACCTGCGCCTTGAAGGCCTCATTCTGGATGGTCGCCAGCTTGGCCAGTGCTTCATCTGCCTTGCCCTGATCATTCAGCACACGGGCCAGACGCAGCGCCGCGATGGGACGAATGCTCTCGTCACCCG
>NZ_QAJD01000054.1:0-6989 GCF_003061465.1 Aeromonas sp. HMWF017 | reverse complement strand
CACCAGCTCCAACTGCTCGGCAGCCAGATCCAGCTTGCCCGCCTTGACGGCAGCAGCAGCCAGTTGCAAAGCGGCCAGTTCACCGTAGGAGTCACCCTTGTTGGCGGTAACAAACTGTTGTGCCTGCTCGAAACCGGCGGCATCGCCCTTGGCCAGCTGCTCAATCACCTGGTTGTAAGAGTGGGAGGAGGCCTCCATGGTCTCTTGCTGGTGCTGGTTGTAATAGCGCCAGCCGAACAGACCGACCAGACCGATCACGGTCCCGGCAATCACCGAGGTTCCGTTCTCTTTCCACCACTCCTTGATAACCTCAACCTGTTGTTCTTCGGTGGTATAGACTTCCACAGCTTACTCTCCTTTGGCTGCCAGCAGGGCAATGGCGGCGTCAACCTTGACGGTCTGTTGCTCGGCCTGACCACGCAGATATTTGATAGTGATCTCCCCGTTTTGCACCTCGGTCTCACCAAGGATCAGGGCGATTGCCGCGCCGCTCTTGTCGGCACGTTTGAGTTGTTTCTTGAAGTTGCCACCACCGCAGTGGCTCATCAGGCGCAGATCCGGCAGGGCATCGCGCAGACGCTCGGCCAGCTGGAAGCCAGCCTGTTCGGTCCCCTCGCCCACCATCGCCAGATAGACATCCACCGCCGGGCGGATATCGGCGTTGAGCTCGAGAGTTTCCAGCATCAGCACCAGACGCTCCATGCCCATGGCAAAGCCCACGGCCGGGGTCGGTTGACCGCCCAACTGCTCTACCAGACCATCGTAGCGGCCACCGGCACAGACGGTGCCCTGGGCACCCAGACTGCTGGTGACCCACTCGAACACGGTCAGGTTGTAGTAGTCAAGACCACGCACCAGACGCTCGTTCACTTCGTATTTGATACCGGCAGACTCGAGCAGGCGCTTGAGTCCCTCGAAGTGGGCCAGGCTCTCTTCGCCCAGATGGTCGAACAGACGCGGGGCATCTGCCAGAATGGCCTGCACCTTTTCATCCTTGGAGTCGAGTACCCGCAGCGGGTTGCTGTACATGCGGCGCTGGCTCTCTTCGTCCAGCTGATCCTTGTACTGCTCCAGATAGGCCACCAGCGCATCGCGGTAAGCGGCACGCTCGGCGCTCTGACCCAGAGTATTGAGCTGCAGGGTGACATGCTCGCTGATGCCAAACAGACGCCACAGACGGTGGGTCAGCATGATCAGTTCAGCGTCAATGTCCGGCCCGTTGATGCCAAAGAGCTCGACACCAAACTGGTGGAACTGGCGGTAACGGCCCTTCTGGGGACGCTCGTGACGGAACATGGGGCCCATGTACCACATCCGGCGTTCCTGGTTGTAGAGCAGACCGTGTTCAATACCGGCACGGACGCAGCTGGCGGTCCCTTCCGGACGCAGGCTCAGGCTGTCGCCGTTGCGATCTTCAAAGGTGTACATCTCTTTTTCGACCACGTCGGTCACTTCACCGATGGCGCGCTTGAACAGATGAGTCTGCTCGACAATCGGCATGCGCACTTCGCTGTAGCCATAGCTGGCAACGACCTGGCGCAGGATCTGTTCAACCTTCTGCCATACCGGGCTCTGCTCCGGCAGGCAATCATTCATACCGCGAATAGCTTGGATCTGTTTTGCCACGTTGATACTCGAGAAAAAGAGGTAAAATTTGGCCGCATTATAGGGATTTTCCCCCCCAAGGTAAAATCAGGGAATCCGGATGCGGGATTTAAAATCAGTCACCTGGAAAAAGGGCCACCCAATGTGGCCCTGTTTCGCTCACTCCTTGTCCATCGGGATCCGGTTAGCGGGATCCAGCATGGCGGCGCGGGCGCGAATGCGGCGCTCCAGAGTTGGAATGAGATCCTTGTTGTCGAGCCGATCGACCCGCTGGCCCCCTTCATAGAAGGCACTCTTGTTGGCGGCACCCGCCAGACCAAGATCGGAGACGAGTGCTTCGCCCGGGCCATTCACCACGCAACCGATGATGGAGACATCCATCGGGGTGATGATATCTTCGAGCCGCTCTTCCAGCGCATTGACGGTGGCGATCACATCGAACTCCTGCCGTGAGCAGGATGGGCAAGCGATAAAGTTGATGCCACGGGAGCGAATACGCAGGGATTTGAGGATATCGAAACCGACCTTCACCTCCTCCACCGGATCCGCCGCCAGCGAGATACGCAGGGTATCGCCGATGCCGTCGGTAAGCAGCATGCCCAGACCGATGGCAGACTTCACCGCACCGGCACGGAAACCGCCCGCTTCGGTGATGCCAAGGTGCAGCGGCTGCTCGATCTGCTTGGCCAGCAGGCGATAGGCACCGACGGCCAGAAACACATCGGAGGCCTTGACGCTCACCTTGAAGTCCTGGAAATCGAGACGATCGAGATAGTCCACGTGACGCATGGCGGACTCTACCAGCGCCTCTGGGGTCGGCTCGCCGTACTTCTCCTGGATATCTTTCTCCAGCGACCCGCCATTGACCCCGATACGGATCGGGATATTGAGGTCGCGCGCGCAATCGACAACAGAGCGGACACGCTGCTCGTTGCCGATGTTGCCCGGATTGATGCGCAGGCAGTCAGCGCCATACTCGGCCACTTTCAGGGCGATGCGATAGTCGAAGTGGATATCGGCAACGATGGGGATGCGGGTCTGCAGTTTGATGAGCCGGAAGGCTTCCGCCGCTTCCATGGTGGGCACGGAGACACGGACGATATCGGCACCGACCCGCTCGATCCGCTGGATCTGCTCGATGGTAGCGGCGACATCTGTGGTCTTGGTGTTGGTCATGGTCTGCACGGTAATGGGGGCATCGCCCCCAACCGGTACATTACCAACCATGATCTGTCTGGATTTACGACGAATGATGGGTGATTCGTGAGAAGACATGGGAAACAGATTACTCCTGCGGCAGTGAGAAGCGGGCTGTACGACCGTTGTTGTAACGGCTCATATCAAACGACTGACCCTTGTAGTCAAGCTTGACGGCCATGGGCGCGCCAATGATGAACTTCAGGGGCTCGGCGCCTTCCAGCACCAGCTCGTCGTTGGCCTTCTTCAGACCACTGAACAGGGTCTTGCCGTTGGCATCCTTCACATCCAGCCAGCAATCGGCGGTGAAGCTCATCTTCAGTTGCGGCGCAGTCGCCGGATCAACGACAGCCTCTTCAGATTCAGTGCCATTGGCACCGGATACTGCAGCATCGGTCGCAGTGCCGACAGCCGCACTGACATCGGTCGGGGCAACAGCCGCAGAAGCAGGCGCCAGGGTAGCAGTCGCATCGGAGACCACTGCAGGGGCAGCCACGTCCGTGGCGGCCGGTGCGATGTTAGCGCCTTCCACCGGAGCTGTGTTGATCGCATCGGGCGGCGTGATAGCAGGTTCAGCCGGAGTCGAACCGGTTGCACTCATCTCGGTGGCTGCCAGCGCTTCATCACCGGCGGAGCGACGGGAAGTACTCTGCCACCACCAGGCGACCGAGAGCGCAATCAACACCAGGATCACCAGCCAGGTCACCACCTTGAGCCGACTGTCGTTGGCTTGCTGGCGGGAGCGACGGGAGAAGCTCTGCATGTCGATATTGTCGGGAGGAGTCAGACCCAGCTTGTCGTAAGCAGCCAGAATGGTCTCGTCGGGGATCCCGACCAGCTTGGCATAGGTACGCAAATAGCCCCGAATAAAGGTATGGGAGGTGTGCTTGTCGTAGGTATCCGATTCGATAGCGGCGATCAGGGTCAGACGAAGGTGAATGCGGGACGCAACCTGTTCTCGTGTCCAGCCAAGCTGTTCACGGGCGTTGCGCAGCAATTGGCCTGGGCCTACTGCCTGGGAGTCGTCTTGGAAATCGTGTTGCTGTTCAATAGTCATTGGCTAAATAACGCTTGGCTTGTTGCGAAGTGGGATATTGCCTTACCAGCTCAGTCCCGAATTGGTGAAGTAATGCCGGCTTGTCCATCGCCTGTGCCAGCCGAAGTCTCAACCAGAGACTCTCCTCGTTCTCGTCTGACACATCGGCAAAACGGGCGAGGTAGGATTGCACATCAGGCAGCTTGCCATCTTTCATGGAAAGCTCGGCCAAGTCCAGCAATAACCCTGGATTGCGGGGATTATACCCCAAGGCCAGGCGATAGTACTCGCCTGCTTTATCATTTCTGCGATTTTGCAGCGCACAAAGTGCCGCATTTTCATAGGTATCGGCAATTTTTACGTAACCTGGCTGAATAACAGCCTGGTTGAACGCCTGATCTGCCTCGGCATACCTGCCGCGATCACAGAGGAAGGCACCATAGTTGTTCATTGCGTCAGCATTGGACGGATCCATGGCAAGGGCGTTCTTGTAATGGGTCTCGGCTGCCTTGAAATCTCCTACCTTCTGGTAAAAGTAGGCAAAACCGATCTGGATCTGGGGGTTGGAGGGGTCATACTGGAGGGCGCGGTCAAGATTGAACTTGGCCTGCTCGGCATTGCCCTGACGCAGGTACTGGATACCCAGGTCAAGGCGGGTTTGGGCAGCCGCCTTGAGGTCAGGACCCACTTCACGCTGGGTCGAGTTCTGGCCAGCGTAAGTGGTCTCGGTCACACAGCCTGGCAGCGCGCAGAGCGCTGCCACTACGATCAATGTACGTGTATCCATTCCCTGTCTATACAATGGCTTAGCATTTAAACCATTTTGACGGAAATCCCATCCTGTTGCATCCGATTTTTGATAGTTCGCTTGGTACGGTCAATCACGTCACCCACCAGCTGACCACAGGCGGCATCGATGTCATCACCACGGGTCTTGCGGACAATTACGGTGAAACCGTACTCCATCAGCACCTTGGAGAAGCGATCGATACGGCTGTTGCTCGGCTTGCCGTAAGGGTTGCCCGGGAAGGGGTTGAACGGGATCAGATTGATCTTGCTCGGCGTGTCCTTGAGCACCTTGGCCAGCTCGTGCGCATGCTGCATATCGTCATTGATATGATCGAGCAGCACATACTCGACGGTCACCCGACCACCGTTGGCATTGGATTTGGCCAGGTAACGACGGACACCGGCGAGGAACTCCTCGATATTGTACTTGTCGTTGATCGGCATGATCTCTGAACGCAACTTGTCGTTCGGGGCGTGCAGGGAGATAGCCAGCGCCACGTCGATCTGGTCACCCAGCTTGTCCAGCGCAGGTACCACGCCAGAGGTGGAGATGGTCACCCGGCGCTTGGAGATGCCAAAGCCGTAGTCATCCATCATCAGACGCATGGCGGGCACCACATTGGCGAGGTTGAGCAGCGGCTCGCCCATCCCCATCATCACCACGTTGGTGATGGGACGCTTGCCACCGACCACGCGGGCCGCACGCCACACCTGACCGATGATCTCGGAGACTTTCAGATTGCGGTTGAAGCCTTGTTGAGCCGTGGAGCAGAACTTGCACTCCAGCGCACAGCCAACTTGAGAGGAGACGCAGAGGGTCGCGCGGTCATCTTCCGGGATGTAGACGGTCTCTACCTCCTGATCGCCCACCTGCAGAGCCCACTTGATGGTGCCATCGGCAGAGCGCTGCTCGCGGCTGATCTCGGGCGCCTTGATCTCGGCGATCGCCTTGAGGCGCTCTTTGAGCACCTTGTTGACGTTGGTCATCTGATCGAAATCATCACACCCAAAGTGATAGATCCACTTCATGACCTGATCTGCCCGGAATGGCTTCTCGCCCAGTTCGACGAAAAAGGCACGCATGGCATCCCGATCAAGATCCAGCAGGTTGATTTTTGTTTCGCTCATCAATGGCCTCAGTTCAAACACTTCATCAATTATTGGCTGACGACGTCAGGGGGCGGCATTGTACAAATAATGGGTCTGGCTTTCCACCTGGAGAATAGAGGGATATTGCGTAAACGGCGAAAACAACAAAGGGAGCCGAGGCTCCCTTGGGTCATCATCCACAAAAATCAGCCGCGCGGGCAGATCTCGTTGTCAGAGAAGAAGTAGGCAATTTCGCGGGCAGCGGATGCAGGTGCATCGGAGCCATGCACTGCGTTGCGATCGATGCTCTCGGCATAACAGGCACGCAAGGTACCAGCCAGCGCCTCTTTCGGGTTGGTCGCACCCATGATCTCGCGATTGCGACGGATGGCGTCTTCCCCTTCCAGCACCTGCACCATGACAGGGCCAGAGGTCATGAAGCTGACCAGATTGTCATAAAAAGGCTTGCCCTGATGCTCGGCATAGAAACCGGCAGCCTGTTCACTGCTCATGTGCAGCATTTTGGATGCCACCACTTTCAAGCCTGCGCTTTCGAAACGGCTATAGATGGCACCGATCAGGTTCTTGCTGACAGCATCCGGTTTGACGATAGAGAAGGTACGTTCGATGGCCATTGATATCTTTCCTTAACTACAGAGTTTTATTGTTAGAATCCATGTTCGCTGGCGATTATACGTAAACAAAAACCGGAAAAACACACAAACAAGCAACTTTTTATTAAACATCACTCTCTTGCAATCAACATCCACACTCATCTTGACCGAGCAGAGCCGGAAAATATGTGCGCTTGCGCACGATAGTTACCTTAAGCCGCCAAAACCCCATCTTTTGTTCACAATTCGAACAGCATGAAAAAGGCACCCAAAGGTGCCTTGTCTCGCCTATTTGGCTTCCGCCAGCAAGGCCCGCGCTATGGTGCGCATCCCCAGAGTATTGGCTCCCGGCGCCCAGAGGGCATCGCCGTTGTCACTGAAGCAGGCGGCCAGATCGATATGCAACCAGCCCATCCCTTCGTTGGCAACGAAACGAGAGAGGAAACCCGCCGCGTTGGAGGCGCCACCCGGCCCGCCCCCCTTCACCGGACGGCTGTTGGCCGTGTCAGCGTAATGGGAGGGGCACTGCTGGCGGTGCCAGGGCTCCAGCGGCAGCGGCCAGGCTGGCTCATGCTCGGCATCGGCATAGGTCATGGCGCGGCTTACCAGCCCTTTATCGAGGCCAAACAGGGCATTGTAGCGCCCACCCAGCGCCATCA
>NZ_QAJD01000053.1:1096-7419 GCF_003061465.1 Aeromonas sp. HMWF017 | reverse complement strand
AGCCAGGCGTGCTGACGCCGGATAAAGTCGGGGTGCCAATGCGGCTCGCCGAGCCCCACCAGCTTGCCCGCCAGCAAGGCCTCCCGGATGGCTGCAACCGGGGTCATGCGCCCCCCTCCTGCCGGATGTGCGATTGTTGCCCGCCCCCATCGGCCCGCTCACAAATAAAGGCGCCGATCTTCGCCAGCCAGTCGGGGTGCACCATCTCCTGATGCAGACAGGGGAAGCGCTGATAGCGGATTTCGCCTTTTGTCAGCGACTCCCAGCCGCGCCCATCCAGCCAGGGTTGGCGGGAAACTGATGCCTCGATAAAGATCACCTCCCCGTGATAGCAGTAGTCGACCGGCTCACGGATCAGCCGGTTGTTGTGGCCAACCAGCTCGATCATGGCGCTCACCACCTGCTCGTCGAGCATGGCCAGCGCACTCCCCTCCGCCCCCAGTCTGGCCACCACCTCGTCACGAGTGAGGGAGTCGAGCGCCTCGTCCGCAACCGCAATCCCCCCCATCCGTAGCAGCGCATCGAGCATCCGCTGCTCATCGGGCAACAGCTGGGTCTGCCACTGCTGGCAGGGGTAGGCATCGAGCAGCAGCACCATGGCCACCTCTTGTCCCTGCTCCTGCAGCATGGCGGCCATTCGGTGCACCAGCATGCCCCCGAGCGACCAGCCGAGCAGCCAGTAGGGCCCCTCGCTCTGCTGACGACGCAGCTCGGTCACATAGTCGAGGGCCAGCTCGTCGAAACTGGCAGGCAACGGCGCATCCGGCTGGCAGAGCGCTCGCGCCTGCAGGGCATAGACCGCCATGTCGGCCGGCAGATGGGGCACCAGAGGCGCATAACACCAGCCGAGCCCGCCTGCAGGATGGACGCAAAAGAGAGTGGGGCCTGATACGCCGGACTGCGCACTGGGCGCCCGCAGGGGCAACAGCATGGGCATAGCCTCCCGCTCGCCGCCAAGACGGCGCGCCAGCTGGGCGGGGCTCGGCGCTTCGAACAGGCTGGCCAGAGTGAGAGCCTGTCCGGTCGACTCTTCAATGCGCACCACCAACTGTGCCGCCAGCAGGGAGTGGCCGCCGAGGGCAAAGAAGTTATCGTCGGCGCCGACCCGCGCCAGCCCCAGTACTTCGGCGAAGAGGCGACAGAGCCGCTCCTCCAGCAGGGTTTTCGGCAGCGACTGACCCACCGCCGACGCCATATCGGGCAGCGGCAACCCCTTGCGATCCAGCTTGCCATTGGGGGTGAGTGGCAGCTCGACCAGAGTGACCAAGAGCCCCGGCACCATGTAGTCAGGCAGCGCGGCGCCAAGGGCGGGCGTCAGCTCGGCCAGCGTCAATTCTGTGCTATCTGCGGCCACCACATAGGCCACCAGACGGCGATCGCCGGGGGCAAATTCGGGGGCCAGCACCACCGCCTGCGCTACCCGGGGATGGCGCAGCAGCACCTGCTCGATCTCCTCCAGCTCGATGCGTTGACCACGGATCTTCACCTGAAAATCGAGGCGTCCCAGATACTCGATGGCGCCATCCTCACGCCAAGCAGCCAGATCGCCGCTGCGATAGAGCCGCCCTGTCCCGAAGGGGTTGGCAATAAAGCGCTCGGCGGTGAGCTCGGGCTGGCCAAAGTAGCCATCCGCCACCTGCACGCCGCCGATCCAGAGCTCCCCCGCTACACCGGGGGGCACCGGCTGCAACCAGGGGTCGAGAATGCGGATGCAGGTATTCCAGACCGGATATCCGATGGGCACGCTGGTCACCGCCTCGTCTGCCCGGCAGGGATACCAGGTGACATCCACCGCCGCCTCGGTCGGGCCATAGAGGTTGTGCAGAGGGGCTGAAAATGTCCCATACCAGCGCTGCACCAGATCCGCGGACAGCGCCTCACCGGAGCAGAATACTTGGCGCAGGGCGCGGCAACGCACAGGCTCGGCCTGAGTGACAAAAATCTGCAGCATGGAGGGAACAAAGTGCAAGGTGGTGATCCCGGCCTGCTCAATCAGCTCGGCAAGGTAGGCGGGATCCTTGTGGCCGCCCGGTTTGGCGAGCACCAGCCGCGCCCCGGTCATAAAGGGCCAGAAGAACTCCCAGATGGAGACATCGAAACCGGCCGGGGTCTTTTGCAGCACCCGATCCGCCGGGCCGATGGGATACATGTGCTGCATCCAGAGCAGCCGGTTGACGATGGCACCATGGCTCACCACCACCCCTTTGGGCCGACCGGTCGAGCCGGAGGTGTAGATAATGTAGGCCGCATCTTCCGGCCTGGGTACTGGCAACTCACAAGGTACGGTCGTTGCCAACTCTACCGCCGCCAGCTGCTCTGCCACACCGGGTGCATCGAGGCAGACAAGTGGCGCAGCCACATCGAGCGGCATTTGAAGCGTACGGCTGGTCAACACCAGCGCGGGATCGCTGCTGGCGAGAATGTAGCCGATCCGCTCAGCCGGATAGTCCGGGTCAACGGGCACATAGACGGCTCCCACCGCCATGATGGCCTGCTGGGCGAGGATCAGCTCGGGAGAGCGCGGGATCAGCACCGCCACCCGGCAACCGGGGCCCACGCCCCTCCCCGCCAGATAGCTGGCCAACTGGCGGGTATGCTGGCGCAGCTCGGCCACACTCCAACGCTCGGCGCCACACTCCAGCGCGATGGCGCGCTGATCTGCCGCCGCCAGCCCCTCAGCCAGCAGTGCGCTCAGGGTGGTGGTCGGCAGCGGATGGTCGGTTTGGTTCCAGCGCACCAGCTCTGCCTGCTCGCAGGGCAACAGCAGCGGCAAACGCACCGCCAGGGCCTCGTCATCCGCCTCACTCCAAGCGGCCAGATAGGCAATCAGCCGGGCCAGATGACGTTCGCTCTCCTGATGGCTGAAGCGCCCCTGATGTGCTTCGAGGGTCAGGGTCATAGCGCCTGCCTCCTCGGCAAAGTAGAAGGCGCACTCCTCCACCGGCCCCGCTGCCAGCACCTGTACCTCGCCACGAACTTGGTTGTGCCCTTCACCAAAGCTGAGGGTACGGGCAAAGGGCATCAGATTGACCTGAGGGCCAAACAATGGCTGGCCCGGCTGACGCTGTTGCAACCACTCCTGACGACAACCCTGATGACGGCGCAGGGCAGCAAATTGCCGCTCGACCTGTGCCAGCAACTCCCCAACCCGGCTGGTGCCGCCCAGCTCGATGCGCAGGGGCAGCACATTGACCTTCATGCAGGGGGTATCAGCCGCCGCTGAGCCCAGTCGCCCCATCAGCGGGATGCCCAGCACCACCTCGCCAGCCCCGCTCATCCGCTGCACATAGCTGGCCACCGCCGCCAGCAGCAAGCTGTAGGGGTGACAGGCAGAACGACTCGCCCGTGCCACCAGTGCCTGCCACTGGCGGCCAGCCAGCCGCTGTTCAAGACGATATGTGGGGCCCAGCCCTTGCGCCGGACGTCGGGAGAGCGATGCTGGATTCTCCACCCCGGCCTGCTGCTGCACGAAGAAATCGCGATCCCGCGCGGCGCGCGGCGAATCCTGATAGGCCGCCTCCTCGGCCAGCAACTCCTGCTGGGTCGCATAGTGGCAGGGTGCTGGCTGCTCGCCGGCACAGAGCGCCTCATACCAGCTCGCCACCCGCTGACAGAGCAAACTCAGGCCAAAGCCGTCGATGGCGATATGGTGCACGGCGATAAACCAGACCCACCGCCCCTCACCAAGGCGATAGAGAGTGGTGGCAAACAACGGCCCCCCGGCCAGATTGAAGGGTACGGCCAACTGCTCACGCATCTCGGCCTGCGCGGCGGCGAGCGGGTCGTCTTCGCGGCGGAGATCCCGCTCGCTCAGCTGCCAGCAGGCGGGATTGGCCACCATCTGCGGGCCATCGGCAGTGGCCACAAAGGCGCAGTGCAGACCGGGGATCTCGTCGATGGTCTGGCGTACCGCGCGGGTGAAGTGATGGGGAGCCAGCGTCCCCTCCAGCAGCCAGTACTCGCCGGTGTTGCAGGCGGGGCTCTGCGGGTATTTTTGCTGGGCAAACCAGATGCCAGCCTGAGCGGTGGTTAGCGGCCAGCGCGGGTGTTCACCACGCTGGTGGGTGGCGCGCATCGCCATTGTCTGTTCCATGGGAATGTCCTTGCGCAAACATCGAGCGGGCAGCGGCTTGCCCCTGCCCGCATGGCTGAAAAGCGAGGAGGCCAGGCCTCCTCCATAAAGAGAGTGTCACGCCTGCCAGATCGGCAACGCGCGGGCTAGACCCCCAGGGTGGCACCGCCATCGACCACCAGATCCTGCAAGGTGATATGGCTGGCGGCATCGGAGGCGAGAAACAGCACGCAGGCCGCCACCTCGGCAGGTGTCCCCAGCTTGCCAAGGGGGATCCCCAGCTTGAACTGCCCGGGCAAGCCAGCGATGGTACGCAGCTCTCCCTCGCGCTGCTCAGCCTCCCCCTCCTGCCACATGCCGCAGAGCATCGGGGTACGGGTCGAGCCCGGCGACACCAGATTGCAGCGCACCCCATAGGGGGCGAGCTCCAAGCCTGCCGTCTGGGTGAGGCTGGTCAGTGCCGCCTTGGAGGCGCCATAGATGCCCATCCCCACTCGCGGTACCCGACCGGCATTGGAGGAGACATTGACGATGGCGCCCCTGCGCCGCCCCTGAAACCAGGGGGTCAGGGCCCGCATCAGGTAGAAAGGGGCGAAAGTGTTGATAGCGAAGGTGCGCAGTAAAAGGGCGTCATCCACCTCATCGAGCCTGCTGGTCGCCAGCACGCCAGCAACATTGACCAGCACATCGGGCCCCAGCCCCTCGTCCAGCAATTGTTCGCAACAGCGGGTCACGGCCTCGCTGTCACTCACGTCGAGAGTCACCCCCTTCACGTTGCCGGGCAGCGCCTCGGCCAGTTGCAGATCGAACGCAACCACGCTGGCTCCCGCCTCGGCAAAGGTGCGTGCCACCGCATGGCCAATCCCCTGCGCTGCGCCGGTTACCCAGACGGTTCTGCCTTGCCACTCGCTCATGGGGTGCACTCCGGCTCGCTGACGTGATCTTCGTTGACCTGATGAGCCGTGTCCTGACTGACATTAAGCTGACGGGAGAGAAGTCCCCACCAGTGGGCCAGGGTCGGGTTGCGGGCCAGCTCGGCCAGCTCCACCACCAGCCCCTGCTGATGCCACTCCTCCACCAGCCCCATCACCGCCAGCGAGTCGAGACCGTAGTCGAGCAGGTTGTCATCCTCGGTGGGCTGCTCATGCTGCATCTCGGCGGGCAACCGCGCCAGCACCTGAGCGCGCAGCAACTCCCGAGTCAGGGGACGTTTGCTGGCCACCGCCATCACCTCGGCCACGGTAATCACCCGACCGGCATTGCGGCTGACATAGGAGAGCGCCAGCAGGTGATCTTCGCGGGAGAAGTCGGCGATGGCATCTGCCACCAGGAAGGGGCGGATATCGCGCATAAAGGCATCGACCGCAGTCTGCATCACCCCGATATGGCCGTAGATGCCACAGATCACCAGCTGATCCCGCCCCCATTCGGCCATCAGCTCGGCTAGCGGTGAGCGGCAAAAAGCGCTGTAGCGCCACTTGGTCAGCACCGTATCCTGCGGCTCGGGCGCCAGCGCCGGAACGATTGGTTGGCGCTCCGGCGCTCGGGTCAGCCCCGGCCCCCACATGTCATTGAGCAGGGCCCGATCGGCCTGACTCTGCTCGGCGGGCTGGGCGGTATAGACCACCGGCATACCGAGAGCACGCGCCTGACGGATCAGGGTGGCGATATGGTCGATCACCTGGTTGATCAGCGAATTGTCCGGCCCGTAGAAATCGACGAAATAGTGCTGCATATCGTGGACCAGCAAGACGGCGCGGCCCGGTTCGAAGGGCCAGTTCACCCGCCCGGTGGGCAGCTCCTCAGCGGTGGGCAACGGATAGGCGGCGAGGGATTGAATGGTCATGCACACTCCTTGGCGAGCTGCTCGCGCAGCGTCTGTTTGTCTATCTTGCCGACCGGGGTGTGGGGCAGTTGCGCCACCAGCACCAAGCGATCGGGCAGTTTGTAATCGGCCACCCCCTGCTCGCGCAGGAAACGGCGCAAGCGGGGCAGATTGAGGGGCTCGCGGCACATCAGAAAGGCGCAACTGCGCTCCCCGAGCATGGGATCAGGCATGGCGACCAGCGCCGCTTGCCGCACCTCCGGGTGGGTAATCAGCAGCTCTTCAATCTCGAGGGCGTCGATCTTCTCCCCACCCCGGTTGATCTGATCCTTGTTGCGCCCCACCACCATCAGATGGCCGCTGGGCAAGCGGCAGACCAGATCGCCGGTGCAGTAGAAACCGTCCCGGTCGAAGGCGCGGTGATTG
>NZ_QAJD01000053.1:0-1062 GCF_003061465.1 Aeromonas sp. HMWF017 | reverse complement strand
CGTCCAGAGCTCGCCGCACTCACCATCAAGCAAGGGGCGCCCGTCGCTGCCTCGCACCTCCACTTCGTCGCCCGGGCTCATCGGGCGGCCCTGGGTATTGACGATGTGCCAGTGGTCATCCTCGATGCGGGTGTAGTTGACCAGCCCCTCGGCCATGCCGAACACCTGCTGCAAGCGGCAGCCAAGGCGGCTCGCTACCGCATCGGCATGAGCCGGGCTGAGGCGCGCCCCCCCCACCTGCACACACTCCAGAGAGGTCTGTGGATAGTAGCTGGCCGCCTCCAGCCAGAGCGCCAGCGCCGGTGGCACCAGCGCCGCCCAGTTGATCTGATGGCGCTGCACCAGCGGCAGGCAGGTTGCCGCAGAGGGATCCTTTGCCAGCACCACGCAGCCACCGGCATAAAACACCCCCAGTGCGCCGGGGGAGCTCAGGGGAAAGTTGTGGGGCGCCGGCAGGGCGCAGAGATAGATCACCCGCTCATCCCAGCCGCACACCGCCACGCTCTGGCGCACGCTGTAGCCATAGTCATCGTGGGTACGGGGGATCAGTTTGGGGGTACCGGTGCTGCCGCCGGAAAGCTGGAAAAAGGCGACCTGATCGGCTGGAGTCGGTGTAGGCGCAGCAGCCACCTGCACAGAACCATCTGCACGGGTCATGGATTGAGGCTGACGCCATGCAAATCCAGACTGAAGACCTGCGCCTTCAACCTGCTCGAAAAGCAGTGTCTGACAGGAGGACGATGCCAACTCGTCAAGGGCCGCGAGGCTTCCCGCTTCACCGTCATAGCCGGGGTGAGAGGGGCTGAGTACCAGCAAGGCGGGCTCAATCTGGCGGGCAAAGGCCACCAGCTCGCGCCGCTGATGGCTGTAGAGGGCATGCACCGCCACCACACCGCAGCGGATCAGGGCAAACCAGCAGATATAAAACTCGGCGCAGTTGGGCAACTGCACCAGCGCGGTATCTCCATGACCCAGCCCGCGCGCCGCCAGCCGCGCCGCCAGCGCATCGACCTCACGCTTTAACTGGCCATAACTGAGGGTACGTTCACCGCAGATCAGGGC
>NZ_QAJD01000187.1:452-16301 GCF_003061465.1 Aeromonas sp. HMWF017 | reverse complement strand
CCCTTTGGCCCCCGCCCAGGTGCTCTTGACGATGGCAGACCAGATCAGCAGATCGGCGCGAAAAGGCTCCTTGGCGCTGGCCGCTTCGGCCTGGGTGCTCAGGGTTTCGAGACAGCTCTCTTTCGCCTTGCCGGTCTGTTGATACTGGCAGACGGCCCACTGTTGTTGGATGGGGACGAGGGCATCACCCGCGGCCATGACCGAGGTGGATCCCAACAGGATGGCGATGGCACAAGAGGTAACTGATTGACGGAAAACCTTCATATTAATGCTCCTTCTTGGTCGGGATCGGGCGGGACAAGTCTGGTTGTGGCGCACTGTTGGCGCTGGCATCAGTCGTCCTTGGCTGAAGATGACGGGCATAACGTTTGATAATCGGCAGCTGTCTGGCCAGCGCCTTGTCGACTATGCCGGGCAGCAGAGCGTTGAGCCGCACGAACAGTTTTTCCGGCCAGCCGAGCCAGCTGCGGCGGGTTTCGTTGCACAGGGCGATGATGGCCTCTTCGGCCACTTCCTGCGGGCTGTCGGTCTGGGTGCCGAGCGCTGCATTCATCTCGTAGGCAGCCTCGGAATTGAGCTTGGTGCGGGTGGCGCGGGGGGCGAAGTGCAGCACCTTGATGCCGCTGCCCTCCAGCTCCCGCCCCAGCGCCTCGCTAAAGCCGCGCAGGGCGAACTTGGTGGCGCAGTAGACGCTGTAGCCCGGGTAGCCGATGCCGCCAAATCCCGACCCCATGTTCATGATGATCCCCGGTTTGCGCAGGCGGGGCAGCAGGGCGCGGGTCAGCTGGATTGGCGCCTCGATATTGAGCAGCAGTTGGCGCTCGACCTGCTCGCTGCTCTGATCTTCCAGCCAGGCAAACTGGTTGCAGCCGGCGTTGTTGATCAGGATGTCGAGCCCCTGTTCCAGTGCTGGATGCTGCAACAACTTGGCGCGTTCGTGGGGCACGCCAAGATCGGCGATCACCACCTGATGGCGCTCGGGGTGCGGCAGCGCCTTGCACAGGCGCTCCAGTACCGGGGCGCGGCGGCCGTGCAGCAGCAGATGGGCTCCTTGGGCTGCCAGCTCCTGGGCCAGTTCTTCGCCAATCCCGCCGCTGGCGCCGGTGAGCAGCACCGTTTTTCCTTCAAGTTTCATGATGCGAACTCCTTCTGGTCACGGCGTGGCGGTGAGGTTGTAGAGCATCTCGCCGTAGAGGCGATAGACCACCTTGGTGGAGTGGATGATGGCGGCCTGATCTGCCGGGCTTTCGACCTGATCCATCAAGGATTCAAAGAACTTGAGGTGCTCCTGATCCAGGGTGCCGTGGGAGCTGAGATAGCTCATCGCCTGCGGCGGCAGCCCGAGGCCGCTTTTCAGCTGGTCGGCCACGGTGAGGGCGATGGCGACGCTGGTGCCCTCCAGCACCTGTACCATACCGAAGAAGCCCATGGGGTTGCCACGCTGGATCTGGTCGTAGAGGAAGGCGACCATCAGCTCGATGGGCAGGCCGGGCTGGCCGTGACGCACCGCCTCGGCATCGCCGCCACAGGCGCGGATGTCATTGAGGATCCACTCCTGATGGCCATACTCCTCGTCGATGTACTCGGCAAGGGCACCGCGTACCCACTCGTACTCCTGACCCAGCTTGCCGCCGGTTGCCATCAAGAGCGGAACGGTCTGGCGTACGTGGTAGTAAGCCTGCGCCAGAAAGGCGAGATAGGTGTCACGGCTGATGTCGCCACGGCGACAGGCTTCGATGATGGGGGCGTTGAACAGATGCTCGCGCTCACTGGCAGTGGCTTGTTGCAGAGTCTGGTAGAAGCTCATGACGATTCTCCTGTAAGGCATTGGCTGATTTGCCGGGAAAAGTGTTGGTAAATCTCGTTGCGACGGGGGCGCCCGTTGGCGGTCAGCAGGCCGGGATGCTGGTCGAGTGCCACCGGCAACCAGTAGTGCAGGCGGGCATAATCGGGCAGCCGCTGGTTCAGACCTGCGATCTGGCGGGACAGATCCGCCTCTTTGCCCGGCAGGGGCTGGATCAGCGCCACGTTGGCGGGTTGACCATCGCCAAAGACCACTATGCGGGCGATGGCGGGGCAGAGCTGGGCCTCGGCTTCCACCCACTCTGGCGAGAAGTTGCGGCCAAAGGCGGTGATCTGGACATTCTTCTTGCGCCCGGTGATATGGAGGTAGCCCTCATCATCCAGATGACCCAGATCGCCTGTGGCGATCTGTTCGGGAGTTGGTTCGTTGCTGCCGAGATAGCCCAGCATGGCGCTGCCGCTCACCATAATTTCGCCGTCGCTGGCGATAGTGACCTGACAGTGGGGCAGGGGGTGGCCCACGCTGCCGGGCTTGTCAGCATCCGGGCTGTTGAGCGCCACCACGGAGCCGCACTCCGAGAGGCCATACCCTTCATATACCGGCAGGCCGAGCTGACGGGCGTGTTTGATCAGGTCGGGGGCCACCTTGCCGCCACCGACGGCAATAAAGCGCAGGCTCTTGAGCTGCTGGGCCAGCGTCGGGGTGCTGGTGCAGAGCGCCAGCAGCAGGCGCAGCAGTTCGGGCACCAGCACCAGACTGTGGGTCGGCCAGCGCAGCAGGGCCTCCCCCAGCATGGCTGGATTGAGCGAACTGGATCCGGTGAAACCGAGCTCCCCGAGGGACGGAATGCGGCTGCAGGCGCCGGTCAGCAATGGCACATAGAGGCCGGTGATGTTCTCAAGCAGGGTCGCCAGCGGCAGCAGAGTCAGATGTTTTTCTACCTTGGCTGGCGCGACTCGCTCGGCCAGCGCATGGCTTACCGCCATCATCTGGGTCAGTGACAGGCAGACGCCCTTGGGCTGGCCCGTGGTGCCGGAGGTGTAGGTGATCTTGGCGGTGCCCTTGGGCAGCGCCGGTCGATTGGCCGGGGTATGGCGCCAGAGCGGCAGCTCGCCGGTGATCAGCGAGAGCGGGTCGGCGGCATGCCACCCCTGATGATATGGTCCCACCAGCGCATCGGCGCCGCTGCTCTCCAGCAACCAGGCCTGCTGGGTCTGACTGAAGAAGTGGGGCACCGGAATGACCACGATACCGGCGCGGGTGCAAGCGAGATCCAGCAGCGCCCAGGGCAGGCCGTTGTCCAGTTGCAGAGCCAGACGGCTGATGTCGAGCTGTTGCAGCTGGCTGGCCAGACGCTGGATCTGTTGCCACAGGGTCTGGTAATCGAGACGCTGCTGGCCGCTCAGTAGCGCAGGGGATTGCGGATTCTCGCGGGCATGTTTGGCGATGGCGTCGAACAGGCTCATTGGGCGCACCTTTTTTGATGGGTCTGGTTATCACTGCACTTGCCTGCATCCTCAAACAGGGTCGGCATGGGGGCCAGCAGATTGAGCAGCAGGCTGCGCTGGGCCAGCACCTCGCGCCCCTGATTGATGTCACCCACCATCACCTTGGGTTGGCAGCGGTAGTACTCACCCCAGGCGTCGGCGTCGGCTCCCACCTGATGGGCCTGGGCGGGGGCCAGCTCCACCGGATTGAGTTGCAGGCGGGCAAAGCTGTTGCGCAGCTTGGCAGTGCCGGTAAAGACCACGTAGTCGAGGGCGTTTTCACACAGCAGACGACACAGGGCTGCGAACATCAGTCGGGCATTGCCCGGCTCGCTGCAGGCCAGATTGCCCACTTCGATAATGCGATTGCGTGCCGGATAGACCCCGAGGCGGGTATTGATGGCGGCCTCGATGGGTTGCTCCAGATACTGTTCCAGATAGAGAGGCCCCTCACTGGCATGATTGAGGCCACAGGCACCGACCAGCGTCCCATCCGCCCGATAGAGCCCCAGCAGGCAGGGGAGGAAATGGGGGATGCGGGCGTTGAACTCGAGGGTGTAGGCGGCCTGGATATAGGCTTGCAGCGCCATGACCTGCTGCGGGGACTTGGCTAGCAGCAATCGGTAGGGGGCCTGGATCTCGATGGTCATGGGGGACTCCTTCTCTTGCGATGGTTTGAGAGTAAAAGGGCAAACTTAAGAAACCCTTAAGGAGCAAAAAAAGTTGTCAGCGAGGCAGCGGGCAGGCAATCTGCGCCGCTGTTATCCAACAGGAAGCCCCCAAGAGGAACCGCCATGTCATCCACCGTCAGCTGCCCCCTGTGTGCCAGTCATCGCAGTTATCCCCTGCCGGTGGCGGGCAAACGCTATCATCGCTGCCTCGCGTGCGAGCTGGTCTGGCTGGATGAGGCGGATCATCTTGATGAGGCGGCGGAGAAGGCGGTCTATGACGGTCACGACAACCGGGTTGATGATCCTCGTTATCGCACTTTTCTGATGCGGGCATTTGGCGAGGTACTGAGTCGGGTGCCAACTCCTGCCTGCGGCCTCGATTTTGGCTGTGGCCCGGGCCCCGCGCTGGTGGCGATGGGGCGCGAGGCGGGTTACCAGATGGCGGGGTATGACAAGTTCTACGCCGATTTTCCCGAGTTGCTGACGCGTCAGTATGACTTCATCACCAGTACCGAGGTGATCGAGCATATTGCCGAGCCGCGCACGGTGCTGGCGCAGTTGTGGGATTGCCTCAAGCCTGGCGGCCTGCTGGTGCTGCAGACCCAGCGGGTGCTCAGTGACGAGCGCTTTAAAAACTGGCGCTATCGCCACGATCCGACCCACATCGTCTTCTTTGCCGAGGCATCGTTTCAGATGCTGGCTGCCAGCTGGCAGGCCGAGCTCAGCTTCCCCCACGCCGATGTGGCGGTATTGCAGAAAGGCACGCCCTGAGGCGTGCCTTCGTCTGTTACTCGTCGGATTCTTGCCCGGCGCTACTCCTTGTAGCCCTTGTCCTGCCACTGGTAGTACATCAGGGCAGATTTGACGCCGATTGACTTGAACGGCTCTGGCGGCAGCCACATCGGCAGACTCTGCTCGGCGTGGTTGAACCAGGGATGCTCCTTGCCCTGATAGAGGCTGGCTACGATGTCGCCAAACAGGAAGGAGAGGTTGATGCCGTGGCCGTTGTAGCCGAGGGCGTAGTAGATGTTCTTGTGAGCCCCCATTACCCCCACCGCTTCGGTGCTGTCACCTGTCATGCCGAGCACCCCGTCCCACACCTGCTCAAATTTGATCCCCTTGAGGGCCGGATAGAGGGTCATCAGCTCGGTCATCATCATCTCGCTGACCCGGTTGAGATCGCCCTTGTAGTTGAGGCCGTCGTTGAAGACGTACTCGGCATTGCCGCCACCGATGACGATGCGGTTATCCGGGGTCAACACCAGATGGAACAGGATGTTGCGGGTGTCGTAGTAGGGCACCCGACTCTGCCACTGGATGGCGGCCAGCTGCTTTTTGGTGAGCGGCTCGGTGACGGCGCTCTGGGCGTGTACCGGAAATACTCGCCCGCTGAAGTAGCCAAGTTTTGAGGTATAGCCGTTGGTCGCCAGCACTATGCTGTCGGCGGTCACCTTGTACTTGTCGGCCACATTGAGCTCGATCTGCTTGCCCTCCTTGATCCCCATTACCGGGCTCTGCTCGTAGATGGTGACGCCCGCCTGCTCCACCGCCTTGCGCAGGGCATTGACCAGTTTCATGGCGTGTACCTGACCGCCATTGGGGTCGTAGACCGCCCCCGCGTAGCGATCGGTGCCGAGTTTTTCCTCTGTGGTATCGGCGTTCCAGTACTGGAGCGGGATGCCGAGGCGATTGGCGGTTTTCACATAGTCGCGGTACTCGGCGATATCCTCCTCATCGAGGATTGCCTCTACATAGCCATCGAGCTTGAGGTCGGCCTCGACGCCGGTTGAGGCGACCAGCGCCTGCAGCTTGCGCATGCTGGCGACGGTGAGATCGTAGTGGCGCTTGCTCGCTTCCCCCTCCTCGTAGAGATCCATCACCTCGGAGCCCGGCAACACCATGCCGCCGTTGCGGCCCGAGGCGCCGCTGCCCACCTGCTTGGCCTCGAAGATGGCGATCTTGAGCGACGGATTGGCCTTGGCCAGATGCCAGGCGCTGGAGAGGCCGCTGTAGCCGCCACCTATGATGGCGATATCGACCTTCAGGTCTTGCGCCAGCGGGGCACTCTCCTCTGCCGGTTGCTCCTTGAACCAGTAGCTGGTGTTGGGCTCAAAGTCGCTCATCTTGGGGCCGCAGGCGGCGAGGAAGAAACAGCTGATGCACATGGTCAACGCTCGTTGGCAAAGGGTGGTCGGATTCATCTTCTACTCCGGTTGCAGATACAAAATATCAAATTATTTCATCGGGTTGGGCTGTGTTGACCCGGCGACCTATGTCTCTCAGCCGGGCCAGCTGATCGGCAAGGCCGGGCCCCTCATCCAGGCTGGTGACAAAGTTCCAGAGGTAGGTCATCACAGCATAGACATGGCCTGCCGAGACTTGGGGTTGGGCCATCAGCATGGTGATGGCGAGCAGGAACAGCAGGGTGGCGCTGATGCCGACCGCCAGAAAAGCGAGTGCCTCCCGATCCGAAATCCGGATGCGGATCCAGGCCAGTGCGCGGTAGTGGCGGGCGAGGTTGGCTGACTGGGCATGGGTGACCAGCTTGACCTCGTGTTCCAGCCGATCGTTGAGCCGCTCGTGCAGCAGCTGGTTCTTGCGCGAAAAGCCGGGTAGCAGCAGGCCGAACAGCAGCAATACCCCCATGCAGGCGATGCCGACCCAGAACTCGATCACCATCAGCATCACGGCCGCCCCGACGATGGAGATCAGGCTGGTGGCCAGGATCGGGATATGTTTCTCGAAGAAGTCGACAAACTCCCGCGCCAGGGTGACCCGCGCCACTATGGTAGATTGCCCCTCCTGCTGTTGGCGTTGTGTCAGGATCACCGGCACCGCCAGTGCCGCATAGATATGGGTAAAGGTGCGGGTATCGACCGCCCGGCGCAGGGCACCGATGAGCCAGAACAGCAGCACGATGAGGGCGTAGCTTGAAGCCTGCCACCACTGGCCCTTGACGATGGCGTCGATGGCAAAGCCGGCGAACAGGGGATAGACCACCAGCAGGATATTTTCGAGGGCCACCAGCGAGAAGGTGCCCGCCAGCTTGAGGGGATTGGCCCGCGCAATCGCCCCCAGCGAACGACCGGCCGAGTGTGGCAACGGCGTGGCCTGCTCGTCGCAACTGGCTGCCGAAGTGGTTGGTGTTGTCATGGGTTATCTCCTAAGATGTCGGAAACGCTAAGTTTGAGCGAGTGCTCAAAGTTTGTTTGAGCGGTCGCTCAAAGTCAAGTAGATCGATTGGTATCGCAGGAGGTCAGATGGCACGCCCATCAGCAGAACAGCGCAAAGAGATGATCATCGAGGCCGTACTGGCCCTGTTTCGAGAGAAGGGGATGGCGGCATCGTCAACCCGTGATATTGCCGAGCGCACCGGTCTGGCGCGCAGTCACGTCTACCACTACTTCAAGGATTGGAAGGAGCTCTGCCTCTGCGCCGTGGAGCGTTTCACCTATCAGGAGATCGCCGAGCAGCGGGAGTGGCTGTTGCCGCTGCCAGCCCGCGAAGCGTTGCCGCTCTTTGTACGGGACAACCTGCCGACCAGTCAGGATGCCTCCTGGGCCATCTATCTCGATGCCTGGAACGAGTCACTGCGCGACCCTGTGTTTGCCGAGAGCTACCGCAAAATCATTTTGGCGTGGCGCGAGGTGCTGGAGCAGATCCTGCAAAAGGGTATCGACAGCGGCGAGTTTGTGGCGGGCGATGCCCGACGACTGGCGCGTCAGATCACCTCCCTCATCAACGGCTATGCCGATGACCTAATTCTGGAGCCGACCCCCGAGACGGTAGAGGCCACTTATCAAGAGATCATGCTGGTGGTCAATCAGCTGGTCTTGCCCTCGGCCCACTCATAGTGGCGCAGGTACACAAGGGGGAGGCGTGCCAGCGTGGAGCCTCCCCGGTTTTGTTGGCTATCCACCGGGTGTGCGATGGCCAGATAACAGGGAGCGGTTGTTGATGTCGATTACCCATTTGTCACTGCAAGATGCCCGTCATCTGCAACTGGCGGCGCAAGGGCTGCTTGCCCCCCGTCGCAGCAAGGCGACCCCGGCCGATCTGCTGGCCACCATTCGCCGAATGGCGCTGCTGCAGATCGATACCATCTCGGTGGTGGCGCGCAGCCCCTATCTGGTGCTCTTTAGCCGCCTTGGCCAGTACGAACCGCGTTGGCTGGAGCAGCTGCTGGCCGACGGCGAGATCTTCGAATATTGGGCCCACGAGGCCTGCTTTGTGCCCCGCGAGGATTACCGGCTGCTGCGCCACCGAATGCTTGACCCTGCCGCCATGGGGTGGAAGTTTTCGGCCAACTGGCTCGCTACCCATCAGCAGGAGATTGGCCAGCTTATCGAACGCATTCGCCAGCACGGCCCGGTGCGGGCGGCTGACTTTGAACGCACAACCGGCAAGGGGAATGGCTGGTGGGACTGGAAACCGGAGAAACGCCATCTGGAGGTGCTCTTTACCACCGGTCAGCTGATGGTGCGGGAGCGACGCAACTTTCAACGGGTCTATGACCTGGCCGAGCGGGTCATCCCCGAGTGGAGCGACCAGCGGGATCTGCCAAGCGTCGAGCAGGCCCAGCGGGATATGGTGCGCGCCAGCTGCCGGGCGCTGGGGCTGGTCAAAACTGGCTGGGTTGCGGACTACTACCGGCTGCGGCGCGGCAAATATGACGCCCTGCTCCATCAACTGGCGGACGAGGGGGAGCTGTTGCCGGTACGAGTGGAGGGGTGGCAGCACGGCGCTTTTGTGCACGTATCTCTGGCCGATGAGCTGGCAAGGGCACAGGCGGGCACCCTCAAGGCAACCCATACCACCGTCTTGTCGCCGTTCGACCCGCTAGTGTGGGATCGCAAGCGAGCCAAGGATCTGTTCAACTTCGACTATCGCATCGAATGCTATACCCCGGCCCCCAAGCGCCAGTATGGCTACTTCGTGTTGCCCTTGCTCCATCGTGGCAAGCTGGTGGGCAGGATGGATGCCAAGGCCCATCGCCAGCAGGGGATCTTCGAGATCAAGAGCCTCTATCTGGAAGCCGGGGTGAGAGTGACCCGCACGCTTGCACAGGATCTGGCGAAAGCCCTGCAAAAGCTGGCTGACTGGCACCAGACCCCGCAGCTCCGTTATGGTGCCATTCCGGCCAATTTGCTGACGTTGTGGCATGAAAGCTCCCCTGCAAAGTGAGCAAAATCCCTTCTGGGCTAAGCTGCAAGAGGGATAAATAGTCCGGGAGCGGGAGATGACACGAGTGGCAACATGGTGGGCGGGATTGGCGATGGCCATCTTGTCCCCCGCGCTATGGGGGCAAGAGCCACCAGTGAAGATCTGTCTGGGGGAGGGCAACGAGTGGGCCCCCTTTACCTACTGGGAGCGCAAGGACGGGGTGCCTGATACCAGCCGCCTGACCGGTTCGGCGACGACACTCGTGCTCGATGCATTGCAACAGAGCGGGCTCTCGCACCAGATCCGCTATCTGCCCTGGGCGCGGGTGCAGCAGGAGCTGGCGGATTATCGCCAGAATGGTCTGTGCGAGCTGACCTGGGATGCCAGCTACAAGCCGGAGCGGGCCGAGTTTGCCTTCTACAGCGTTCCCCTCTACTACACCCACCTCGGTTTCTTCTATCTCAAGCGCCGCTACCCCGAACCGCCGGATCTGCAGACGGTCAATCGTTCCCGGGTGTGCGGGGTTATTGGCTACAACTACACCCCCTACGGGCTTGCGCAGGAGCCACGCCGGGTCAAACAGTTGCAGCAGGCGCTCGATATGCTGGAGCGGGATCGCTGCGACTTTCTGCCGAGCGAAATCGAACCTCTGGTGGCAGGCATCAGCCTTGGCATCTACCGCAGCGAGAGCGGGTTGCTCAATCTCGCCCTGCCCAGCCGCAAGGGATTCTATCTGCTGGTGAGCAAGGGCTCCCCCCGCGGTCACCAGCTGGTGAACATCCTCAATCAGTCGCTGGTGGCATTTCAGGAAGGGGGGCATACGGATGAGGTGATGCGCCGCTTCTTGCCACCGATGGAGTAATAGCGAAGGGTTGCTGTCATTCAGGGGGAGCAGATAAACAGAGGGCCAGCCGGTGCAAACCGGCTGGCCCTTTTCTACGTGAGAGGCTGTCAAGCTGCCAGACGGGTCAGTACCTTCACCAGCAGCTCGATGCGCGGGGCAATGCTGGCCAGATCCAGATACTCCTCGTCACTGTGGAAACCGGCACCGATGGGGCCCAGACCATCCAGAGTGGGGATGCCGAGGGCGGCGGTCAGGTTGGCATCAGAGCCGCCCCCCACCTCTTGCCAGCTGATTGGCAGTCCCAGTTCGGCGCCACACTCCTCCACCAGCTGCATCAGCGCCTGAGTGCCCTCTGATGGCACCATGGCTGGTTTGTGGGCCTCGCGGGTCAGCTGGATAGTGACGCCGTCCAGATGGGGACGCTCGGCCAGGGTCAGCAGATGATCGTCGATCTGGTGGTACTCCTGATTGTCCCAGAAACGGACATCCACCACGGCGCTGGCATGGGCCGGCACTATGTTGGCGCCGTTGCCCCCCTCGACAATGCCGATGTTGAGGGTGGTGCCGCTCTCGAAGTTGGTCAGGGCGTTGATGGCCAGGATCCAGTGGCCCAGCTCGGTGATGGCGCTGCGCCCCTTCTGCGGTTCGTTGCCCGCGTGAGCCGCCTTGCCGGTGAAATCGATGCGATAACGGGCCATCCCCTTGCGCGCCTTGACCAGCGAGCCATCGGCGCGGGCCGCTTCGGCCACCAGCACCTGTTTTGCCTGTTTGGCCACCGTTGCCAGCCAGTCGCTGGAGTGGAGGGAGCCGATCTCCTCGTCCGGGTTCATGCAGACGCAGATGCTCAGGCGATCGCGCACCTCGCGGGGCAGTTCACGCAGGGCATAGACGATGTTGAGCAGGCCGGATTTCATGTCGGAGACACCGGGGCCGTAAGCGCGCTCGCCATCGATGTTCATCGGGCGGGCAGCGGCGGTACCGAGGGGGAAGACGGTATCCATATGGCCGATCAGCATTACATCGATCTGCGCCGCATCAGGCTGGTTGCGGATCTCCAGCCCCACCCCGGCTGCGCCACAGTCGACCCGCTTGATCTGCCAGCCGCCCATCGCCTCATATTTGGCCGCCATCAGGTCGGCCACTGCCGCAATGCCCGGCTGGTGCAGGGATCCGCAATCCAGATTGATCAGCGGGGCCAGTTCGGTCAGGTATTGATCCAGAGAAAAAGTCATTGCTTGCTCCACTATCAGGTTCGGGTCAGAGAAGGATGTTCATCACCAGCATGGCGCCGAAGGCGTTGAGTACCGAGATGGCGACCATGATGGGGATGTAACGCCCTTCGGTGCCGATGCAGCCGAGGATGCGGCCCATGTACTGCACCTGGGAGCCCATCAGGTAGATGGCTGGCGCCAGAATGGCGATGTGGGTGCCGTTGAGGATGCCCTGATCGAACAGGGTAATGACCACACCGACCGCACCGCCCATCGACATCCAGGCGCCGATCAGCACGGCTGCCGCCTCACCGGGCAACCCGAAGATGGCCATGACGGGGGAGAAGATGGCGCCCATGGCATCCAGCGCGCCGGTGATCTGCAGCGCCTTGATGATGACGAAGGCCATCAGTACGTTGGGTACGGTGGAGGTGGTGGCGATGACCCAGCCCTTCTTGGCCCCTTCGACGAAGATATCGGTGACGATGGGTTTCTTGATGTTGGCCTGGCTCATTTGGCTTGCTCCTGAGTGTTGAGGGTCTGCTGGGTGTTGTTATCGGTCTGCTTGCCTTCGCTCATATTGAGGTAGACCCGGAACAGGTTGGCCCCGACAAATTTGAAGGCGAACATCACGATGACAGCCAGACCGATGGAGGAGCTGACCGCCGGGCTGCCATCTGCCAGCGTCAGGGTGAACAGCACGGCGCCGGAGGAGAAGAAGTTGACAATGGTGGCTCCAGCGGAGAACTGGAACATGGTGAACACGTCGGTTTCACGCTTGGTGATGAGCCCTTCATCCTTGAGCTGACGAGTCATGGCGGCACCGGCATCGGTACTCTGCAGGGAGGCAATAAGGGCGAGGCCGGTGTTGCCCGGGATCCCCATCAGTGGGCGCAGCAGCGGGGTCAGCAACTTGCGGGCAGCTTCCAGCGCGCCGTAGTGTTCCAGCACATTGATCATACCGAGGGCAAACATCACGGTGGGGATCAGGGTCAGGGCGAACAGAAAGCCATCTCGCGCCCCGTTGCCCCCCTTGCCGCGCATGTCGGTCATTGCGGTCTTGATGCCGTCACCATTCTCGCTGACGCTCTGGACCATGGTACCGAACGAACCGTTCAGCGTGGTGAAATCGAATACCCCGTACCACTCGCCGGATTGCAACAGTCCGGAGAAGAAGACCACGGCGAAGGCCAGTGCCAGGTAACTGCCTATGCTCACCGAGCGTGTTTTGTCTGTCATTAGTTAGCTCCATATGAATAATTATTTAATCTGAATAATTATAATTGATATAGATGTCACTAAATTGATGGTGGTCAAAATGGTTTGCTACAAATGACGAATGTATTGGGGTTATGTGACTGTGATCGCCATATGCTTGGACGATAATCTGGTTTTTATTGAATTGTTTGAGTGAATAAAAAGCAGGGGCGGGATAGCGGGACAATAAAAAACCGGGCACGAGGCCCGGTTTGGTCAATCAGTCAGATGTGATTACTGGAGTACCAGCACCATCAGCAAGCCGACGCTAATGGCAGATACCAGGAAGGCAAAGCCATAGAAAACATAGTGGTGCAGCTTGGTGGTGTGGATCCCCAGATCGTGCAGACCGTGGTAGATACGGTGCATACCGTGCCAGACTGGCAGGGCGATGATCACCAGCAGGATGCAGGCACCCCACCAGGAGCTGGCGAACGCGTGCACGCGGTCATAGCTCATGGTTTCCACGTCCATGATGCCCATGGGCACCAGCAGACCGGTGATGAGGACAATGACCGGCAGCAGCATGGCAACGACCATGCCACCCGCACCAAACAGACCCCAGTAAATTGGTTCGTCAGAACGTCTCATTGTTTTCTCCTCAGGCCACGATGATCAGGACAAGCAGGGACACCACCGCCAGCGCCACATACTGGGCGAGAACGATCGGCTTCTCCGGTACCAGGTCTTCACCACGGAAGATACGCATGGCTTTCGGCGCCAGGGCGAACCAGGTTTTGGCATGGAACAGGCACGCCGCCAGAGCGACGACATGGAACAGGATAGCGATCGGGCTTTGCAGGGATTCCAGCCAGCCGTTGAACGCTTCCTGACCCTGAACCAGGCGCATCAGGCCCCACATCAGCACAACGGCGTAGATGGAGACGAAGATACTGGTGCCTTCACGGATCATGTAACCGGTGTAGAAGGCGTTCTTCAGCCACCAGTCTTTCTTCATTTCGCGGACGTAAGGTTTACGTTTGCTATCAGTGTTGTTCATGGTCTCAATCCTGCTCTCAATCTGGCTTGAACATGGCGATCATGTAGTCCTTGGCGCTTTCGACCTTGCCAAGCTGGATGGCCGCTGCCGGATCGACGCCTTTCGGGCACACTTCGGAGCAGTAGCCCACGAAGGTACAGCCCCAGACGCCTTCGTCCTGGCTGATGATGCGCATACGCTCTTTGGCGCCGGCATCACGGTTGTCGACGTTGTAGCGATAGGCCAGAGCCAGTGCCGCCGGACCGGTGAACTTCTTGTTGATGCCGTACTGCGGGCAGGCCGCGTAGCAGAGACCACAGTTGATGCACTGGGAGAACTGCTTGTACTGCGCCATCTGGGCCGGAGTCTGGATGTACTCGCCATCACACAGGCTGCGCGGCTCGCTCGGGATGATGTACGGCTTGATGCTCTCCAGCTTCTCGATGAAGTCGGACATGTCGACCACCAGATCGCGTTCGATCGGGAAGTTGTTGAGCGGCTCGACGGTCATCTTGCCCGGCAGATAGTCGCGCAGGAACGCCTTGCAACCCAGCTTGGGCACACCGTTGACCATCATGCCGCAGGAGCCGCAGATCGCCATCCGGCAGGACCAGCGGAAGCTCAGGGTAGAGTCCAGGTGATCCTTGATGTACTGCAGGGCATCCAGCAGAGACATCTCTCTCTGGTATGGCACCTGGAAGGTTTGCATCCAGGGCTCGTTATCCTGTTCCGGACGGTAGCGCAGGATCTCAATTTCAATCATCTCAGCCATTCTTCTTAGCCTCGTCTTGTTTCTCACCCTCGGAGCCGTACACGCGTTTTGCCGGCTGGGACTTAGTGATCTTCACATCGGAGTAATCGATGGAGGGCGTTTCGCCATTTTTGTAGAACGAGAGCGTGTGCTTGAGGAAGTTCACGTCATCGCGCTCTTCGTAACCATCCAGACGCTGGTGGGAACCGCGGGACTCTTTACGATTGATGGCGGAGTGTGCCATGGCTTCAGCCACGTCCAGCATGTAACCCAGTTCGATGGCGTACAGCAGATCGGTGTTGAAGACAGAGGACTTGTCGTTGATCTTGACCTTCTTGTAACGGGCTTTCAGCTCGTTGATCTTGTCGATGGTGCCCTGCATCAGCTCTTCGGTACGATAGATACCGACACCGGCTTCCATGGACATGCCCAGCTCGTTGCGAATATCGGCCGGGTTTTCGGTACCGTCTACGTCCATCAGGGAGAGGTGCTGCTTGATGAGCGCCTCGGCCTTGGCGGCCAAGGCTTCGGTATTGCCATGCTTCTGAGTCTTGGCAAATTCACCTGCCTGTTCACCCGCCAGCTTGCCGAATACCACGATCTCGGACAGGGAGTTGGAACCCAGACGGTTGGCACCGTGCAGACCGACGGAGGCACATTCGCCCGCGGCGTAGAGGCCGGGCAGACGGGTGGCACACTTGTTGTCAGTCTCGATACCACCCATGGTGTAGTGGGCAGTCGGACGTACCGGAATAGGCTCTTTGGCCGGATCCACGTTGACGTAGGCTTTGGCCAGTTCGCAGATGAACGGCAGACGCTCTTTCAGGTACTTCTCGCCAAGGTGACGCAGGTCGAGGTGAACCACATCGCCCATCGGGCCCTGAATGACGCGGCCTTTCTGCTGCTCTTGCCAGAATGCCTGGGAAACGCGGTCGCGCGGACCCAGTTCCATGTATTTGCTCTTCGGCTGGCCGATCGGGGTTTCCGGGCCCAAGCCGTAGTCTTGCAGGTAGCGGTAGCCATCCTTGTTCAGCAGAACGCCACCCTCACCACGACAACCTTCGGTCATCAGGATGCCGGTGCCCGGCAGACCGGTCGGGTGATACTGGACGAATTCCATATCACGCAGCGGTACGCCGTGACGGTAGGCCAGTGCCATGCCGTCGCCGGTGACGATGCCACCGTTGGTGTTGTAGCGATAGACACGGCCAGCGCCGCCGGTTGCCACGATCACGGATTTGGCCTGGATGAAGCGGGTGATACCGTTCTGGATGTCGAAGGTCAGTACGCCCTGGACACGGCCGTCGTCCACGATCAGATCAAGACAGAAATGCTCGTCGAAGCGCTTGATGCTCGGGTATTTGACGGAGGTCTGGAACAGGGTGTGCAGAATATGGAAACCGGACTTGTCTGCGGCGAACCAGGTACGCGGAACCTTCATGCCACCAAACGGACGCACGTTGGCTTTGCCATCCGGCTTGCGGCTCCAGGGGCAACCCCAGTGCTCCAGCTGGATCATCTCTTTGGTCGCGTTGTTGACGAAGTATTCCACTACGTCCTGCTCGCACAGCCAGTCACCACCGGAGACGGTGTCGTTGAAGTGGTTTTCGAGGGAGTCGTCATCACGGACGACACCGGCGGCGCCACCTTCGGCAGCAACCGTGTGGCTGCGCATCGGGTAA